>JAJYJF010000235.1:0-1753 GCA_021796375.1 Chloroflexota bacterium
GATGCAATCGACAAATCCATTCGTTGAGAACATGCAGGAATACCTGGGCATCCTGATGCGGAAATCGATGGTCGATTTCTTCCAGCAGGCCAGGGAAGGGGGTCTTTCCATGGCGCAGATTGGCGCGCTGGCCAGCATCCGCCACCGGAAGATGTGCGGGATCTCCGAGTTCGGCGAAGAGATGGGCGTCACCAGTGCCGCTGCCAGCCAGATGATCGACCGGCTAGCCCAGCAGGGGCTGATCTCGCGCTCGGAAGATCCGCGCGACCGGAGGGTCAGGCACGTTGGCCTCACCGAGAAAGGCCAGCAGGTGCTGCAGTCCAGCATTCAGGCTCGCCAGCGCTGGCTGGAAGAACTGAGCTTTCAGCTTACCCCTGTTGAGCTGGACCAGATCAACTCGGATTTGCGCCTTCTGATCGAGAAGGCCAAGATGCTTGATCAGGCGGTCGAGCGGGATTGATCGCGGACGGGCAGGGCGGGAAATTTCCCCGGGTGCGGTCTGCGCGTTTGAAGATCTATCTTTTTCCCTGCAAGACGGAACCACCCTGCCACTCTATCCATTGAGGAGCTTACTCTAAATGCTGCGTTTAGCAAAATATCTTAAACCGTTTATTGGATTGGTCATCCTGGCAGTTATCCTGCTTTTCGTCCAGGCGAATGCCGACCTGTCCCTGCCGGATTACATGGCGGATCTCGTCAACTACGGCATCCAGCAGGGCGGGGTGAAGGAGGCGGTGCCGCAGGCGGTGCGCGAGAGCGAGATGCGCCACATCATGCAGCTGCTCAGCCAGCCGGACCGCCTCGCGGTGATGCGCGATTACACCCGCGTCGATTCTACATCGCCGAATTACGCGCGCTATCTTAAGGAATACCCGGCGCTGGCCAGCCAGCCCATCTATGTCTTAAATAACACCAGCCAGGCGGAGATTGACAAGCTCAACCCGATCATGGGCAAGGCGATTCTGGGCGTGTACGGCATCGAGCAGATCGAGGCTGATCCTTCCAAAGCGGCTGCGTTAGGCAGCGCGGCAGGCGGCTTTAACCTCTCGAAGCTGCCCCCCGGAACGGACCTTTTCGCCCTGCTGGCGAAGGCGCCCCCGGCGGTCATGGCCCAGATCACCTCGGCGATGAGCTCTAAATTCTCGAGCATGGGCACGAGCGCGATCATCCAGGCGGCGTCGATCCCAATCAAGGCCGAGTACAAGGCCCTGGGCATGGATACCAACCTCCTGCAGTACAACTATATCCTCAACGTGGGGATGATAATGCTGCTGCTGTCGCTGCTTTCGGGGGCGTGCACCATCGCGGTTGGTTTCCTGGCCGCCAGAACGTCAGCCGGCCTCGCCCGCAACCTGCGCCGCATGGTGTTTGACCGGGTAGAAAACTTCTCAAGCACCGAGTTTGATAAGTTCTCCACGGCGTCGCTCATCACCCGCTCCACCAACGACATCACCCAGATCCAGATGGTGGTGATGATGATGGTGCGCATGGTGATCTACGCGCCGATCATGGGGGTGGGCGGCATCATCCGGGCGGTCGGCAAAAGCTCCTCCATGTGGTGGATCATCGCCCTGGCGGTGGTCGTCCTGATCGGCATCGTTTCGATTGTTTTCTCGGTCTCCCTGCCGAAGTTCAGGATGATCCAGAAGCTGGTGGACCGGCTCAACCTGGTGACGCGTGAGAATCTGGCCGGGATGATGGTCATCCGCGCCTTCAACATGCAGCCGTTTGAGGAGAACCGTTTTGACCAGGC
>JAJYJF010000235.1:1853-4598 GCA_021796375.1 Chloroflexota bacterium
ATCAATATCTTCGACGACAGTTTCTCGGCGCTGGATTTCCGGACCGATGCCGCCCTCCGGCGCGCTCTCCGCGAAAAAACCGCCGACAGCACCCTGCTGATCGTCACCCAGCGGGTTTCGACCATTAAAAACGCCGAGCAGATCCTTGTGCTCGACGAAGGCAGGATCGTGGGCAAAGGCACCCACAGCGAGCTGATGGCCTCCTGCCCAACTTATCGTGAAATTGCATTATCGCAGCTGAGTTTGGAGGAGTTGTCATGAGCATGCAAGGAAACTCAAGCCCTAACAGCACACCGCCCATGCGGCGGCGCGGTTTGGGAATGGGACACGGCGGCCCGATGGCCATGATGAGGGGTGAAAAGGCGCGCGATTTCAAGGGGACGATGGCCAAGCTCATCCAGTACCTGGGAGCTTACCGGCTGTCGATCACGTTCGTTATCATCCTGGCGATCGCTTCAACTGTTTTCTCGATCCTCGGACCTAAATACCTGGGGAACGCGACCACCGAGCTGTTCAATGGGGTGATCGCTCAATTCTCCGGGACCGGTGGAATTGACTTTGGAGCGATCGGGCAGACGCTCTTGCAAGTGCTGGGGCTGTACCTGCTCTCGGCCGTTTTCAGCTACGCCCAGGGCTGGATCATGACCGGCATCTCCGTCAAGATCACCTACCGGTTCCGCCGCGACATCTCGCAGAAGATCAACGCCATGCCGCTGAAGTACTTCGACGGCACCAACCACGGCGAAGTCCTCTCGCGGGTGACCAACGATGTGGATACGGTCAACCAGACGCTCAGCCAGAGCCTGACCCAGATCATCACCTCGGCCGCCACGGTGGTCGGCGTGCTGGTCATGATGCTCACCATCAACTGGGTCATGACCCTGGTTGCCCTGGCGATCGTCCCGATCTCGATGCTCTTCATCACCTTCATCATCAACCGTTCGCAGCGCTACTTCTTGGACCAGCAGGACTTCCTCGGTCACGTCAACGGGCACGTCGAGGAGATATATGGCGGCCACCAGGTCGTCAAGGCGTTCAACGGCGAGGAGAAGAGCATCCAGCAGTTCGACCTTTACAACCAGCCGTTGTACGAAGCGGCCTGGCGGTCGCAGTTCCTCTCCGGGCTGATGTTCCCGATCATGAACTTCATCGGCAACCTCGGGTACGTGGCCATCGCCATCCTGGGCGCCTGGCTGGCGGTTCAGCAGGCGATCACGGTGGGCGATATCCAGGCTTTCATCCAGTACGTCCGTTCTTTCACCCAGCCGATCACCCAGCTGGCCAATATCTCTAACATCCTGCAGCAGACGGCGGCCGCCGCCGAGCGGGTGTTCGAGTTTCTGGCCGAGCCGGACGAGGTGCCGGAGACATCCAAACCGGTCAGGCTGGCTGAGGTGCGCGGGAAGGTGGAGTTCAAGGACGTCCACTTCGGCTACAGCCCGGATAAAATCATCATCAACGACTTCTGCGCCAGCATTCAGCCCGGGCAGCGGGTAGCCATCGTCGGCCCGACCGGCGCGGGCAAAACCACCATGGTCAAGCTGCTGATGCGCTTCTACGATGTCAACAGCGGGGCGATCCTCGTGGATGGGCACGATATCCGCGATTTCACCCGCGAGGACTTGCGCCGGATGTTCGGCATGGTGCTGCAGGATACCTGGTTGTACAACGGTACGATCATGGAGAATATCCGCTACGGCTGCGAGAACGCTTCCGACGATGAGGTCATCGCGGCAGCGAAGGCCGCTCACGTGGATCACTTCGTGCGCACGCTTCCCGACGGCTACAGCATGATGCTGAACGAGGAGGCCAGCAACGTGTCGCAGGGCCAGATGCAGCTTATCACCATCGCCCGGGCGATCCTGGCCAAACCCAGCATCCTGATCCTCGACGAGGCGACCAGCTCGGTCGATACGCGCACCGAGGTGTTGATCCAGAAGGCGATGAACAACCTGATGCAGAACCGCACCAGCTTTATCATCGCCCACCGGCTGTCGACCATCCGCGACGCGGACCTGATCCTGGTGATGCGCGACGGCGATATCGTCGAGCAGGGCACCCACGAAGACCTTCTGGCGCGGGGCGGTTTCTACGCCGAGCTGTACAACAGCCAGTTCGAGCAGCCGGTCGCAGCCTGATCGCCTGAAACCAGTTCTCGGCTCCGTGATGTATATAAACGGAGCCGAGAAATCATTTTAAAAGGAGATTTTCAGGATAATTTATGGGATGGATAAATCCGAATCGGCGAAGGAGATTTCTTCGGAAAAGGCTGCCATGCAAATCCACTTAACCTTATTCGGCATTTTCCGCGACAAGCTGCCCCAGGAGGCGCGCGGGATGGCGGACCTGGAGCTGGCGCCCGGCACGTCCATCGCGGAGGTGCTCGCGCGGCTTGAGGTCAGCCCAGTCGCGGTCTGCTCGGTGAACGGCGAGCTCGAGCGCGACCCCGCGCGGCTGCTCCAGGATGGCGATACTCTGCAGGTTTTTCGCCCGGCCGGCGGCGGCCGCGGATAGCCTCAGGCCGCATCGATCCCTCCCGGCAAAATCTCTAATTTCCGGAATACAGCTCGCGATACACCCGCTCCGCCTCGGCAAGCGTGGGGGTTCCGCAGGTCCCGTGGGTCTGCGTGGAAAGCCCGCCGCAGATATTGCCGTAGCGCAGGCAGGTCTGAAGGTCCTGGCTGCGCAGGTAGCGGTGGAGGAAACCGGCGTTGAAGCAGTCTCCCGCCCCGGTGGTATCCACGA
>JAJYJF010000236.1 GCA_021796375.1 Chloroflexota bacterium
GCTGGCGTACTCTTTCGACCGCATGGCCCCCGAAGCGATGGGTGAGGTCAGCGAGAAAACCCACACCCCGATCAAAGCCATCCTCTTCACCGTGGTGATGGGGCTGGTCGCGATCGTGGTCATCCTGGTCTGGAAGCAAGCGTCCCTGCTGAGCTCGATGATGGCGCAGATTTTCGGCTACCTGGTTCTCTCCATAGCGGCCATCGTCTTCCCCTTCAAGTTCCCCAAGCTCTGGCAGTCAACCACCTCCGCCCGCAAGGTGGCCGGGATACCGCTGGTGGCAGGGACCGGGGTGCTTTCGGTGCTCTTTATCGGCGTGATGGGCTACTACTTCGGCTTTTACCCGATCTTCGGCGCGAACACGCCGCTCTCGCTCACTGCCGTTGCGATAACCATCATCATCCCGATCATCTACTACTTCGCGTACCGCGCAGCGCAGAAGTCCAAGGGCATCGACGTCGATCTGGCCTATAAAGAGATCCCGCCCGAATAGAAGGATTTGATCCATCTCGGCAAGATACCCTTATCCTGACGTAGATCCTTCCTGCTTGAGGCTAGGTGCTCGCCGGTTCAGGTGGTCGGAACCGGTGGGGCCTAGCCTCAACAATCTGCCGGGCGACTCTCCGGCCCGCGCGGGATGGAAGTCTCGCGGGGGGGCAGCGTACGTTCGAGCTGGATAGCGATCCCTTCTCGCGGCAAAGTAACCGCCGGGTCCGTGCAGCGGATTGGCAGTCCTCAGTCTTATTAAGGGAATGGAGTAGAACCGCATGACGTTTTGGAAGGGATATTTTACCGGCGACCTGCATGGCTCGGAGCAGACCTTCGGCAAAGCGCTGAAGGCGGGCAAATTTTACGGGGTCAATGCCGTGGTCATGGCCGGGGACCTGGTCGGCAAAGGGATGGTGCCCATCGTGAAGACCGGCTCGGGGTACACCTGCGAGTTTGGCGGCGAGCAGCGCAGCATGGAGACCGAAGCCGAGCTCAAGCACATGATCGAGATGATCGACAACACCGGGTTCTACACCTACCTCACCGACCGGGAGGAAGTGGCTGCCCTGCACGCCGACCCGGTCCGCAGTGAGAAGCTGGTGGACGAGCTGATCGTGCGGCGCTTGCGGAGCTGGATGGACCGCATGGAAGAGTCGGCCCAAAGAGATAACATCACCTACTATGTTTCCCCCGGGAATGACGATCCCTTTGCGGTAGACGCGGTGATGGGATCGCGGCCGGGGGTGATCAACCCCGAGGACCGGTGCGTGCCCGTCCACGAGAAGATCGACATGCTGACTTGCGGGTGGACCAACCCCACCCCCTGGGATACCCCACGCGAGATGCCGGACGATCAGCTGCTGGTCAAGCTGGACGGCCTGGTGAGACAGGTCCCCGATCCCCAAAAGTGCATCTTCTCCTTCCATGCGCCCCCGTTCGGGACCAAGCTGGATGTAGCCCCCAACCTGACCAAGGACCTGCGGATGATGTCTGGTTTGGGAGGATCGCCGTTTCAGAACGTCGGCTCGCGGGCGGTGCGCACCATCATCGAAAAATACCAGCCGCTGGTTGGGGTGCACGGGCACGTTCACGAGTGCGCCGGGAAGGATAAAATTGGGAATACCCTGGTGTTCAATCATGGCAGCGAATATGCCCAGGGCGTTCTGCGCGGGGTGATCCTGATTTTCAATGTGGATCAGCGGGCCAGGTACGTCAACTACCAGAGCGTTTCGGGGTAGCGGGCGAGGAAGGAGCAGGGATGGTCGACATGCGAGCCGAATGCGAGCGCATCCTGGCTGCCGCCAGCCAGCAGCAGGTGCTGCTGCGGGTGATCGGGGGAATGGCGGTGCATCTGCACTGCCCGGAAGCCTCGCGCCTGCCCGGCCTGGCGCGCGACTACGGCGACCTGGATTTCGTGACCGCCTCCCCGGACGACCAGCGCATGCGCGCCTTCTTTGAGTCGATCGGGTTTGCCGCCAACGCCCGGTTCAACGCCCTGCAGGGGGCCAACCGGATGATCTTCGACAGCCCGGACTCCGAGTGGCACATCGATATCTTCATTAACAAATTCCACATGTGCCACGACATCCGCTTCAGCCACGAGCGGCTGGAGCAGGACCCAATTACCATCCCGCTTGCGGAGCTGCTGCTGACCAAGCTGCAGATCGTGTCGATCAACCCAAAGGATGTTAAGGATATCGCCGCCCTGCTGATCGAGCACCCGCTCGGGGAGGGGGACCGGGAGACGATTAACCTGCGCCGCTTCTTAGAGCCGCTTTGCCAGGACTGGGGCTTTTACACCACGGTGCAGGCCAACCTGGAGAAGGTCCTCCAGCTGATGAACACCCTGGGGGCACCCGAGGACCAGGCCGAGCGCGCGGCTGGAAAGCTGGCGGAGCTGGGGAAGCGCATGGCGGCTGCGCCCAAGACGACCGGCTGGAAGCTACGCTCGCTGGTGGGCAAATCGATGGCCTGGTATGAAGAGCCCGAAGACGCGGCCCGGGCAGAAATGAAGCTCGAGTAGCGGTTGTGGGTCCGGAGTCTTATCCGCATGCCTTTTGACCTGATCTGCCTCGGGAACCTGTCGATCGACGACGTCGTCCTTCCGGATCAAACCGCCCGCCAGAACTGCTTCGGAGGGGATGCCATCTATGGCGCGTTGGGAGCGCGCTGGTGGTCCGATTCCGTTCGCTTCGTGGCGCCGCTGGGGGCGGATTATCCCGCGGAAAACCTGGCCATCCTGAACCGGTCCGGGTTGGAGACGCGCGGGCTGCCCAGGAGGCAAATCCCCGGCGTGCATTACCGGGTGACCTACGCAAGCAGCACCCAGCGCACCTGGGTGATGCTGAGCGATGGCGCAGATTTTGGCGCGCTTTCCCCTACGGTGGCGGATATCCCGGCAGACTACTTCGACACGCGTGCTTTCCTGGTGCTGGCCATGGATCTTGCGTCGCAGGAAGCCCTGCTCCCGGCGCTGCACAGGCGGGCGCTGGTGGCGCTCGACCCGCAGGAAGAATACATCCCCGGGAATGAGAAGCGCGTGATGGCCATGCTAAAAGACGCCGGTATTTTCTTGCCCAGCCAGGAGGAGGTATTCCTGCTGTTGGGGCACCGGGATTATGAAAAAGCCTGCCGCCTGTTTGCCGGTTTTGGTCCCCGGGCAGTGGTCGTCAAGATGGGGCAGGAGGGCTCTCTGATCTTCGACGCCCAGGCAGGCCGCTTTTATCGGATCCCGATCTTCGAGACCACAGCGCTGGATACCACCGGCGCGGGCGACGCCTACTCCGGCGGGTTCATGGCGATGTACGTTCGCAGCGGAGACCTGGTCGAAGCCGGCCTGGCCGGCGCGGTTTCGGCCTCGTTCGCCGTCGAGGGTTTTGGATTGGACCACATGTTTGATGTCTCCGCTTCAGGAGCCCGGCAGCGCCTGAGGGACCTGAAGGCCCGCTTCCAGGCCGGCACGAGTTGAATTCATCGAGGACCGGACCCATGTTCGACCTGATTCTCCAGAATGGGACCATCGTGACGCCCCGTGGCCGGTACCGGGCGGATATCGGCGTTCTTGGCGGAAAGATCGCCTGCATCGGCGCGGATCTTTCCGGGGAAGCGGCGCGGGAGAGGCTGGATGCGGCTGGCGGCTATATCCTGCCCGGCTGCATCGACGCCCACCATCACCTCTGGGAGCCTGGGATGCTGGCCGGCCCCGACTTTAAGGATGGCACGCGGGCGTCTGTGGCCGGCGGCGTAACCACCATCATCGACCAGCCGCTCAGCCCGCCGGAGGTGCTGGATGTGTCCGTCTTCCGGGCGAAGAGGGAGCTGGGCAAGGCCACCTCCTATACCGATTTTGCCCTGCACGCGGGGGTGAGCGATCAAAACCTCGACCAGCTTCCCGGCCTGTGGGCCGCGGGCTGCACGGCCTTTAAGATCTTCATGTGCGAATCGGGGACAAAAGTCAACGGCCTGTTCGACGATGGCAAGCTGCTCGAAGCTTTCCGGCGCATCGGATCCTTCGGCGGGACCCTGATGCTGCACGCCGAAAACGAGGCCATGCTGCGGGCCAATTACCAGAAGCTGGCTGGCGCCGGGCGGCGAGACCCGCTGGCATTTTCCGAGTGGCACTCGCCCGAAGCCGAAGCCGAAGCCATTCACCGGGCGCTGTATCTGCTGCGCGGCACCGGGGCGCGCGCGGTTATCCTGCATACCACGCTGCCGGAAGGCGTGGCGATGGTCCACCAGGCCCGCCGGGAAGGGCTGGACGTCTGGGTGGAGACCTGCCCGCACAACCTGTACCTCGACCACGAGGACCTGAAACGGCAGGGAGCCTGGGTCGTCTACGCCCCGCCGGTCCGTGACCGCGCCCGCGTAGACGCGCTCTGGAAGCAGCTCTCCGGCGGGACGATCGACTTGATGGGCTCGGATCCGGGACCGATCGACCCGCATCTCAAAAGGGCGGCCGAAAGCGATATCTTGAAGGCGCCGATTGGCATCCCCGAAGCGGAGACCTTCATCCCGCTCATGCTCAACGCGGCCGCCAACGGCTGGATCACCCTCGAGCGGTTAGCCTTATTGGCGGCGGAGGCGCCGGCCA
>JAJYJF010000237.1 GCA_021796375.1 Chloroflexota bacterium
AACATGGACCGCCGGGCCTTCGCGCTGCTGAACTGCATGTCCGTCGTCCCCGGGGCGATCGGCGCCTGGCGGCGCGAGCTGGTCCTCAGCGCCGGAGGCGTCTCCACGGATACCCTGGCGGAAGATGCCGACCTGACCTTGAGGATCCTGCGGGACCGGCACCGCATCGAGTACGAAGACCGGGCGATCGCGCTGACCGAAGCGCCCGACACGGTCGGCGGTTTTCTCAAGCAGCGTTTTCGCTGGATGTACGGGACCCTGCAGGCGGCCTGGAAGTACCGGGAGGTGACCTTCCGTCCCCGATACGGCGCGATGGGCCTGGTTACGCTCCCCAACATCATTTTCTTCCAGATCCTGTTCCCGCTGGTCTCGCCTCTGATGGACCTGATGCTGGTGCTTTCCATCGCCGGCTGGTTCTGGGGCCGGGCGCAGCACCCGGCCGACTTCTCTTACGCGCCGCTGGTCCAGGTCCTGTTTTTTTACCTCGTGTACATGATCATCGACCTGCTCTCCGCGGGGATGGCGTTCAGCTTTGAGGGCGGGGAAGATTGGCGCCTGATCGCCTGGCTGTTCCTGCAGCGCTTTTTCTACCGCCAGCTGATTTATTACGTGGCGGTTAAATCCACGATCACCGCGATCCGCGGCCAGCGGGTGGGCTGGGGCAAGCTGGAGCGCAAGGCGACGGTCAAGCTGTAGCCCGGCCGCCGGCCGGGTAATTTTCATATATTTATTCCACTTCCGCAAATTTGTGATATAAGAAATCCGATACCATCTTAACCTCAGAGAGGTCCTATTTTGTTGTCACTACCTGCCACGATCCTAATCAACCCGGCCCAGTACCTGGATCCAGGTACGGGCAGCCTGGTTCTCCAGCTGCTTCTGGCTGCAATTCTCGCCATCGGCGTCGTAACCCGCGTGTTCTGGAAGAAGATCAAAGCCTTGTTCGGAAAAGATACACCCGCCGCTGCTGACCCTGACGACGACGAAGATGAGGAGTAGCCAGCACACCCCGGCGTCTTTTCGCGATCCCAGCGGATTTTTATTCACGCGCGACGGCATCCTGTACCGCCAGGTCAACCAGGTTTACCAGGCGGACTACGACCTGCTGATGCAGTCCGGGCTGTACGAGCGGCTGCTCAAATCCAAAAAGATCATTCCCCACCAGGAAGTCGACTGCCCCCCGGCGGTCCCGGAGATCGCCTACCGGGTGCTCCAGCCCGAGCGGGTGGAGTTTATCTCTTATCCGTACGAGTGGAGCTTCAGCCAGCTCAAGGATGCCGCGCTGCTCACCCTGTCGATCCAGAAGACTGCGCTGGAGTACGGGCTTTCGCTGAAGGACGCCAGCGCCTACAATATCCAGTTCCGGAACGGCCGGCCGCTGCTGATCGATACCCTCTCTTTCGCGAAGTACCGCGAGGGCGAGCCATGGGCGGCCTACCGGCAGTTTTGCCAGCACTTCCTGGCGCCGCTGGCGCTCATGGCCTGGACGGACGCCCGCCTCAGCCAGTGGCTGCGCATCTCGATCGACGGCGTCCCCCTGGAGCTGGCCAGCCGGCTGCTGCCGCTGCGGACCCGCATCCAGCCCGGCTTGATGATCCACATCCACCTGCACGCCTCCGCCCAGAAGCGGTACGCCGGCCAGGCGGAAGCCGCCCAGAAAGAGACCGGCAGCCGGCGGATGGATAAGGCCGCCCTGGCGGCGCTGGTGGACAACCTTTCCGGGGCCGTCTCCCGCCTGCGCTGGGAGCCGAAAGGCACCGAGTGGGGGGATTACTACGACTCGACCAACTACACCCAGGCCGCTTTCGAGCACAAGCGAGAGCTGATCCGGTCTTTCCTGGAGCAGGCCGGCCCGCGCCAGGTCTGGGACCTGGGCGCAAATACGGGGGCTTTCTCCCGCATCGCGGCCGGGATGGGCATCCTGACCGTCGCTTCGGACGTCGACGAAGCGGCGGTGGAGAAGAATTACCGGGAAGTGAAAAAGGCCAAGGAGAAAAACCTGCTGCCGCTGGTGATCGACCTCACCAACCCCAGCCCGGCGATCGGCTGGGGGAACCGCGAGCGCGATTCTTTCCTGGGCCGCGGCCCCGCGGACCTGGTGATGGCGCTGGCGCTGGTCCACCACCTGGCGATATCCAACAACGTTCCCCTACCCGACCTCGCCGCTTTCTTTGCCTCCCTCGGGGAGTGGCTGATCATCGAGTTCGTCCCCAAGGAAGATTCGCAGGTGCAGCGGCTGCTGGCCAGCCGCGCGGATATCTTCCCCACCTATACGCGCGAGGGCTTCGAGGCCGCGTTCGGCGAGGTTTTCAGCCTCGAAGAGGCCGTCCCCATCCGTGAATCCAGGCGCACGCTGTACCTGATGAAAAAACGGTAAAGCGAAAAATCTGGCTGGTTGGATCCAGCGCGGCCGGTTGTGGCATAATAGGGAGCGAAGCCGAAAAGCCCGTCGCCCGTTTCAGATTCCGGATCCATTTCAATCGGGAAGGACAAGCCCATGGGAAAAGTGGCGGTTGTCACGGATAGCTGCGCCAGCATCCCCGAAGCTCTGATCCAGGACCTCAACATCCACACCGTGGCCTACTACATCCACCGCGGGGAGGAGGTCCTGCGCGATCTGGTGACGATCCAGCGCGAAGAGTTTTTGAGCTGGCTTCCGGCCGCGAAAACCCTCCCGACCACCGCCAGCCCGGGCCCGGGCGATTACCTGACCCTGTACCAGAAGATCTCCGAGCAGGAGGGTTCCGATCAGATCGTCAGCATCCACATGACCTCGAAGGGGAGCGGGGCTTACCAGGCCGCCATGGCGGCGGCGTCCATCGCCCGGGAGACCCTGCCGGACCTGCGCATCGAGGTGGTCGATACCCTCAACACGTCGCTCTGCCAGGGATGGATCGCGATCGAGGCGGCCAGGGCGGCGCTCGGAAACGCAACCTTCGCGGAGGTCCTCGCCGGCATCCGGCGGCTGATCCCGATCACCCGCATGATCCAGACCGGCGATACCCTGCGCTACCTGTACCTGGGCGGGCGGATCGGGCAGGCCCAGCACCTGGTGGGCTCTTTGCTCAGCATCAAGCCGATTGTGGGGATGAAGGATGGGGTGATCGTCTCCCTGGGGGTCAGCCGGAGCCTGAACCGTGCCTACCAGATCATGGCGGACCTCATCGAACCCGTGGTCGGGCGGATGGGCCGGATTAAGATCGCCTACGTCCACGCCGGCGCCCCGCTCGAAATCCAGAAGCTCAGGGCCGTGATCGAGGGCCGGTTTGCCTGCGTGGAGAGCCTGGTCGCCGAGCTCTCCCCCGCGCTGGCCGTCCACACCGGCCCCGGGACGGTGGGCCTGTGCTACTACCCGGTGCTGGAGAAACCCGCAGGTTGACCGGCCGCGCGGGGAGCACCCGGGAGATTGGCGGAGGATAAATCGCGGGTGGGGGGAGCGCTCCTCCCACCCGCGGGCTTCCCCCGGCGGCGTCAGCGCCGGACCAAGGGTAAATAGATCATTGGATAGGTGGTGAAATACCGCCAGCCGGATGAAGATAGGGTATGCCCATTGTAATTATTGGCGCGCACGATCCAATAATATGTATTCGAGGGTTGCAGTGTGATCTGCACGCTCGTATTTATCCCGGTACTGTGCCAATCTGAATCCGGGCAAGTGGCCATTTGGCTAGTTTCAAGGCAATAATCGTAGCTTGAGGCGAGATAGCTGGCTTCCCAGCGAATGACCACGCTTTTATCGGTTATATTGGCCCCGTTAGCCGGTGAGACTTCGCTAAAATTCCCCGGGAGTACCTGGGGGACGGTGGTAAAAGAATCCCATCCCCCAACGTCACAAGTAGGTGTAGTGGTCGTGTTGTTGAGGGCGCATACCCGCCAATAGTAGGTATGATTGTACGACAGCCCGGTTATTGAAGTACTGGTGCCTGATACTGGGATAGATTTTATATCACACGCGCCGTTCGTGGAGCCTACGCATAACTGGTAAGAACTGGCGGAAGGGCTGGCTTCCCAGCTCAAGGTTGGATTGAGTGCCTGCAGGTATGATCCGTTGGCAGGAAGCAGCAGATGGAACAGCCCAGGGGCTGTTCCTCCCGTCGAAAAGCTCCACCACGCATCCCCATCCGCAGGGACCACACTCTTCGCTGTGATGCCTCTTACCTGCCAATAATAGGTAGAGTTATCCGTCAGAGGAGGCAATAAGAAGCTAGTCGCGTTTACCACGTTGATCCAGGAGTTGTCGCAGGCGTTGTCGATGGTGCTCAAGCAGTATTCGTAGCTGGTTGCTCCCGAAATGGGATTCCACGCCAATGTAACAGAATTTGGAAGGCCAGCTGCCTGGTCGGCGGGGCTTGATTTGGTAAAGGATATGGCCTGATTGAAATCCCCATCGATGACCAGCGCGTAGGGCTGCGGGCCGACGGGGACGTTCGCGCCGGTCACCTGGACCGTCCAGATGCCGGGGGTTGGGCTCTGGACGTAGACGTTCTCCACGTTGTTTACCGCGTCCGGCGACCCGCCCGCCACCGACCAGCCGCCCGAAAAAACGTTGCCCAGGT
>JAJYJF010000238.1 GCA_021796375.1 Chloroflexota bacterium
GATATCTTGAAGGCGCCGATTGGCATCCCCGAAGCGGAGACCTTCATCCCGCTCATGCTCAACGCGGCCGCCAACGGCTGGATCACCCTCGAGCGGTTAGCCTTATTGGCGGCGGAGGCGCCGGCCAAGATTTACGGCCTCTACCCGCGGAAGGGCGCCATCCAGATCGGCTCCGACGCCGATTTCACGATCGCGGACCTGTCCGAGACGTACGTGCTGAGAGCCGCGGAAATGAACACCTCCTGCGGCTGGATCCCCTACGAGGGCAAAACGATCACCGGCCGGGTGACCCATACCATCCTCCGCGGCCGGGTCGCGGCCGAGCGCGGGCGGGTGCTGGGCCAGCCAGGCGACGGCCATTTCATCCGGCGGTCCGAACAGAGCGGAAACCCAGCGGCGCAAACCATCGATCAACGGAGTTAACCCATGCAGCCAACTATCCTTTGGATGGAAATGACCTGGCCCGAGCTGAAGCAAGCTGCCGCCGACCGGCGCATCCTCTTCTTCGTGGTCGGGTCGGTCGAGCAGCACGGTCCCCACCTGCCCACCGGCGTGGATGCCTTCCTGCCGATGGCGATCGCCGAGCGGGCCGCCCGGCGGGTGAACGGGGTCGTCGCTCCCTGCGCCAGCTACGGCTATAAATCGCTCCTCAGAGCCGGCGGCGGCCCGCATTTCCCCGGCAGCATTGGGCTGCGGGGCGCCACCGTCATCGCCATGGTAGCGGACATCATGAGCCAGCTGATCCAGCAGGGCTGGCGGCGCATTGTTGTCCTGGACTGGCACCTGGAAAACGTGCCCTTCGTTTTCGAAGGGGTGGACGAAGCCGTGCGGGGGTCCGGCTGCGCCGAGGAGCTGAAAGTGGTCAAGATCGATAACCCCAACGGCCTGGGGGTCAGCACGCAGCCCGGCCTGATGGCGGACCTTTTCGGGGAGGATTTTCCCGGCTGGGCTGTCGAGCACGCTTCGATCTGGGAAACTTCGGCCATGCTGGCGGCTTTCCCGGAGCTGGTGCGCGAAGACCGGATCGAGGATGGAACGCCCCCGCAGCCCTTCGATTACGACGTGCTGCCCTCACCTAAAGACGGCGCGCCCGCCTCGGGCATCTTCTGGAAGGCCACCCGGGCTTCCCGCGAAAAAGGCGAGCGCATCCTGAGCGCCGTCGTCGATGGGATTGTCGCGGTGATCGAAAAGGAATTCGGGGCCTGACCCCCCTGATCTTTATCCGCGCTCCTCGAGATGGATAGGACCAGAACTCAAGGAATGGAGACTGCCAATGGCGACCCTGATTAAAAATGCGCGCATCCTCACCATGGACGACCGGATGACCGAATACGACCGGGCGGATATCCTGGTCGAAGGGACAAAAATAACCGCGGTCGGTAAAGATCTCCCCTTTGCCGGCCTCCCGAACGCGCAGGTCATTGACGCCTCCGGAAAGCTCGCCATGCCGGGTCTCGTCAACGGGCATATTCACTCCCCTGGGAATTTCAGCAAGGGCACGCTGGATAACCTGCCGCTGGAAATCTTCATGCTTTACGAGGTCCCGCCGCTGAGCGAGAACCCGCCCGATTACCGGCTCAACTACGTCCGCACCATGCTGAGCAGCCTGGAAATGCTGAAGCTCGGCATCACCGCGGTGCACGACGACGCCTTTTACATCCCCTATCCGACCCCGGACGCGATTGACGGACTGATGCAGTCGTATGCCGACAGCGGGATGCGCGTGGCGGCGACCATCGACCAACCGAATGTCGTCGAATACGAAAAATATCCCTTCCTGCGCGACCTGCTCCCGGAAAACCTGCGCAAGCAGATGGAGGCAGCGCCCCTCAATAGGAAGGAGGATCTGCTGGCGTGCTACCAGCACCTGATCGAGCGCTGGCATATGGCCTGCGATGGGCGCGTGGCGGCGGCCGTCTCGATTTCGGCGCCGCAGCGGGTGACCGTAGATTACTTCGCGGCGCTTTCAGAGCTCAGCAAGCGCTACAACCTGCCGTTCGACGTGCACATCCTGGAGACCAAGCTGCAGCGCGTGCTCGGCGAAGAAAAGTACGGCAAATCGCTGGTCAAGTACGTTAACGACCTCGGGCTGCTCGACGAACGCATGATGATCATCCATGCCATCTGGGTGGACGATGAGGACGTAGACCTGATCGCCCAGGCCGGCTGCTCGATCGCCCACAACCCGCTGTGCAACTTGCGCCTGGGCAGCGGCGTCATGACCTGGCGGCGCATCCGGGACCGCGGGATCAATGTCTGCCTGGGCAGCGACGAGGGCTGCACGGATGACACGGCCAATATGTGGGGCGTCGGCAAGGTGGCCGGCCTGATCCACTCCATTACCGACCCGGATTACTCCCGCTGGCCGAAAGCGCCGGAGATCGTCTGGTCTCTCACCCGCGGCGGGGCGCACGCCATGCGCAACGAAGGCCGGGTGGGCGTTCTAGCCCCCGGTTATGAGGCCGACCTGATCCTTCTGGATTTGAACACGCTGAATTTCACCCCGATGAATGATATCTACCGCCAGCTCGTCTACTGCGAGAATGGAAGCTCGGTGGTGATGACCATGGTCGCGGGCCGGGTGGTGGCTGAGAACGGCCGCGTTTTGACCGTTGATGAGGAGGCGATCAAGGCTGAGGCGCGCGAGCTGATGAAATCATATCAACGGGAGCTGGCGAAAACCGCCGACGCCGCCCGCCTGCTGGAGCCCTATTACCGCGAGATGTACCTGCGCGCGGCCGCGCGCGATGTTGGAATGAACCGCTGGGTAACCGACCCGGCGCTCAAATAAGGAACGGGGAGGCAGCCCCGTTCGAACAGTATTCTGGCCGGGCCAGCGGATCGGAAATCCCTCCTGCCGCCCGGCCCAGACGCTGCCCTACCCGCGGCCGTCGGCGGAGAGGGGAAAGTGGCAGGCGGTCAGGCGTTCCGCGGCGGGGCCGCTCCCCGGGGCGTCATCCGGCCGCAGGAGCGGCGCCTCGCGGGTGCAGATCTCCTGCCGGTAGCGGCAGCGCGGGTGGAACGGGCATCCCGGCGGGGGGTTGCGCGGGCTGGGGATTTCTCCCTCCAGCAGGATGCGCTTCTGGACCTGGCGCAGGTTCGGGTCGGGCAGCGCCACGGCCGAGAGCAGCGCCTCCGTGTAGGGGTGCCGGGGGTGGGCAATCAGGTTCGGGGTCGGAGCGACCTCAACAATCTTCCCCAGGTACATGACCGCGACGCGGTCGGCGATGAAGCTGATGATATTCAGGTTGTGGGTGATGAGGATATAGGTGAGCCCCAGCCGCTCGCGCAGGTCTTTCATCAGGTTCAGGATGCCCGCGGCGACGGAGACATCCAGCCCAGACGTCGGCTCGTCCGCCACCAGCAGCGCCGGATGCAGGGCCAATGCCCGGGCGATTCCCACCCGCCGCGCCTGGCCCCCGGAGAGCTGGTGAGGATATTTATCCGCCTGCTCGGCCGACAGCCCGACCATCTCCAGCAGCTCGTTCACTTTCTCCGCTTTTTTGACCGGGATGCGGTGGACCCGGAACGGCTCCAGGACCAGGTCGGCGACTTTCTTGCGCGGGCTCAGGCTGGAAATCGGGTCTTGAAAGATCATCTGCATCTCGGCGCGCATCGGGCGGATCTTCGCCTGGGAGAGCGCCGTAATCTCCTGCCCCGCGATGCTCACCGCTCCCCGGGTGGGCTGTTCCAGGCGCAGGATCGTCCGCCCCAGGGTTGTTTTTCCGGAGCCGCTTTCCCCGACCAGCGCCAGCGTCTCGCCGCGGTAAACGGCGATATCTACCCCGTCCACGGCCCGGACCAGGCCCTCTTTTTGCCCCAGGATCTTTCCCAGGAAGCCCAGCGTGTCTTTATAATGCACCCGCAGCTGGTCAGCCTGGACGACCACTTCCTGCCCTTTGGCCGCGGCTTGCGGCGCGGCGGCGGCGGGCTCGCGCGCCACCCTGCCCGCTGCTGCGCCCCGCTGGACGGATTTTCCGGGCCAGTGGGGCAGGTAGGCGTGGCAGAGGACCGTCCGCTCGCCGTCCGGGCTGCTGGCCTGGGGCTCCTCGGCAAAGCAAACGGCCTCGGCCAGGTCGCAGCGGGGGGCGAACTTGCACCCGACGGGAAGCTCTTTCAGGCTGGGCACCCGGCCGCGGATGGTGACCAGACGGGAGGCGTTCACCTGCCCCGAGGGATGCGAGCGCAGCAGTGCCTGGGTATAGGGATGGAGCGGGTCCTCAAAGATTTGAAATACATCGCCGGTTTCGACCACGTTCCCGGCATACAGGACGACCACCGCGTCGCAAAGCTGCGCCACGATCCCCAGGTCGTGGGTGATGTAAAGAATGGCGGTTTGCAGCTCGTCACGCAGACCGCGAATCAGGTCGGTGATCTGGGCTTCCAGGGTCACGTCCAGGGCGGAGGTCGGCTCATCGGCGATCAGGAGCGACGGTCTGGATTGCAGCGCCGTCGCGATCATGATCCGCTGGCGCATGCCGCCCGAAAACTGGTGGGGAAAGTTTTGGATGCGGGTTTCCGCGTCCGGGATACCCACGCTTTTTAGCATCT
>JAJYJF010000239.1 GCA_021796375.1 Chloroflexota bacterium
CGGGGATCACCTACCATGAGAACCAGACCGTCGAGAGCGCGATGGAGGTAATCGACGGCCTGCGCCAGCAGGCGAAAGGCCGTGATGGGGAGGTCCAGGAATGAGCGCGGCCCCGTACAACCTCCTGCGCCACCGCGATATCCCCGGGTTAAACCAGTTGGAAACCTACCGCCAGAACGGCGGTTTCAACGCCTTCAAAAAGGTCGTCACCCAGATGAAACCGGAAGAGGTGATCGGCGAGATGAAAAGCTCCGGCCTGCGCGGTCGGGGCGGGGCCGGCTTCCCGACCGGGACAAAATGGGCCTTCCTGCCGAATACCTTGTGGCCGCACTACGTGGTGGCCAACGCCGACGAATCCGAGCCGGGCACCTTCAAAGACCGCGAGATTCTGGAGGGCAACCCGTTCCAGTTTTTGGAAGGGCTGGCGATCGCCTGCTACGCCGTCCAGGCAAATTCGGGCTACGTCTACCTGCGCGGTGAGTTCTGGCAGATCGCCGAAGCACTCAACGAGCGCATCGCCGCGATGGAGCGCGAAGGCCTGCTCGGCGATCACATCTTCGGCACGGATTATTCTCTGCGCATCCACACCCACCTGGGCGCGGGCGCTTACATCTGCGGCGAGGAGACCGCCCTGCTCGAATCGCTGGAGGGCAAGATCGGCCAGCCGCGCCTGCGCCCACCTTTCCCGGCCACGTACGGCCTGTTCGGCAAACCGACGGTGATCAACAACGTCGAAACCCTCACCAACGTCCCGCTGATCATCGACCGCGGCGTCGAATGGTACCGCTCGATCGGCACCGAGAAGAGCCCCGGACCGAAAATTTTCTGCCTCTCCGGGCGGATCCAGAACCCGGGCAACTACGAGCTGCCCCTGGGAACCCCCTTCCGCAAGCTGATCTTCGACCAGGGCGGCGGCATCCCGGACGGGCATAAGATCAAGGCGATCATGCCCGCCGGGGCGTCTTCAACGCTGATCGACGCGACCAACGACGCGGTGCTGGATACCCCCATGGATTACGAATCCACCACCGCGCTCGGATCTCCGCTCGGCTCGGCCTCGCTCATTATTATCGACGACACCGTCCCGATCGAATGGCTGGTTAACAAGACCGTGCACTTCTTCCGCCACGAATCGTGCGGCAAATGCACCCCCTGCCGCGAAGGCACCTACTGGATGCAGCAGATCACCGACCGCATTATCTCCGGAGAGGGGGCGCCCGAGGACATCACCCTGCTCGACACGGTCGCTTCTCAGATTGCCGGAAAGTGCCTGTGCGCGCTGGGAGATTTTTCCACGTCAGCCGTCCGCTCCGGCATTGCCAAGTTCCGGGCCGATTTCGAAGCCCGCACCCAGGCCCAAACGTTAGAGAAGGTTGCCCATGGCTAAGATGGTTACCCTGACGATCGACGACCGGCCGGTCAACGTTCCCTCCGGGACGCTGATCGTTGACGCCGCCAAAACCGTCGGGATCAACATCCCGGTATTTTGCTACCACCCCAAGATGGAACCGGTGGGAATGTGCCGCATGTGCCTGGTTGAGATCGGCCGGCCGGCTATCGACCGGGCGACCGGCCAGCCCCAGCTCAACGAGGACGGCTCGCCCAAGATCTCCTTCGGCCCCAAGCTGGAAACCGCCTGCACCACACCAGTGACCGACGGCATGGTGGTCCGCGGGATGACGGACAAGGTGAAAGCCGCCCGCAAAGATATTCTCGAGTTTCTGCTCACCTCCCACCCGCTGGACTGCCCGATCTGCGACAAAGGCGGCGAATGCCCGCTCCAGAACCTGACCATGGCGCACGGGCCCGGCCAGTCGCGCTTCCTGTGGGACGAAAAGATGCACCTGGCCAAGCATCTCCCGCTCGGCAGCCTCATCTTCCTCGACCGCGAGCGCTGCATCCAGTGCGCGCGCTGCATCCGCTTCCAGGATGAGATCGCGGACGACCCGGTGATCGGGTTCTACGAGCGCGGGCGCTCGCTTGAAATTATCTCCTACTCCGATCCCGGGTTCAACTCGTACTTTTCCGGCAACACCACCGATATCTGCCCGGTGGGCGCGCTCACCACGACGGATTTTCGCTTCGACGCCCGCCCCTGGGAGCTCAACACCGCGGCATCCATCTGCACCCAGTGCCCGGTCGGCTGCAACCTGACCCTGAACCTGCGCCGGGAGGCGAACGCCGGCGGGCGGACGGTGATCAAGCGCGTCATGCCGCGCCAGAACGAGAGCGTCAACGAGATCTGGATCTGCGACAAAGGCCGCTTCGGCTACCACTACGCCCAGAGCGATGCGCGCATCACCCAGCCGCTCGTCCGCCAGGGCCAGGAGCTGGTGCCAACCACCTGGGAAATCGCGATGGAGAAGGTCGGGGACGAGCTGCGTAAGGCCGGCAGCAGCCTGGTGACCCTCGCCGGCGGGCGCCTCACGAACGAAGACCTGTTCAACCTGCGCGAGCTGACCCACGCCCAGGGCGGGCAGGCATTCCTCTATTCCAATATGGCTGGCGGCGACCTGGTGGCGCGCTTCACCCCGCCGGCCGGCAGCAACCTGAAAAATCTCGGCAAGGGCGCGGTGGTGCTGGTGGTCGCATCGGACCTGATGGAGTCGGCCCCCATCTGGTGGCTGCGCATCAAGCAGGCGGCCGACCGCGGCGCCACCCTCATCGTCGCCAATCCGCGCCCGACCCGCCTGGATAAATTCGCCGCCCACCGCCTGACCTACGCGTACGGCGACGAAGCCGGCCTGGTCGCGGACCTGCTGCCCGGCGCGAGCTCGGAGCGCGCTCAGCAGGAAGCCTTCCAGGCCGCCGCGCAGGCCTTTGCCGGCGCGGAAAGCGCGCTGGTTTTCTACGGCCGTGAAGGCCAGAGCCTGGAGGCCAGCGCCGGCCTGGCGGCAGTCTGCGCCCGGCTGCTGCAGGAAACCGGTCAGGCCGGCAAACCCGACAGCGGGCTGGTGGCCGTCTGGCAGCGCTGCAACGACCAGGGCGCCTGGGACATGGGCCTGAGGCCGGCGCCAGATCTGGCAGCCGAAATCTCCCAGACCGGCGCGCTGCTCCTCGCCGCCGCGGACCCGGCTGGAGACAGCCCCGCCCTCGCGCAGGCGGTGGAAAGCGCCGGCTTCGTGGTCGTGCAGGAGCTCTTCCTGACCGAGACGGCGCGCAAAGCCGACGTGGTGCTGCCGGCCCAGCCCTTCAGCGAGCGCGAAGGGAGCTATACCAGCGGCGAGCGCCGCGTGCAGCGCTTTTACCCCGGCATGTCCGGGCGGACCGGAGCGAGAGCAGATTATGCGATCGCCGCCGGGATCGGCAAGCAGCTCGGCCACGACCTGGAAGACCGTTCGGCTTCGCTCGTGATGCGCCGGATCGCCTCCCGGGTGCCCGGCTATGAGGGCATCAGGTACGAGAAGCTGGCCGAGGTCGCAGAGCAGAATCCGATCATCGGGCGCAGCGACCTGTACTACGGGGGGACAGGTTACGCCAACCAGCAGGGCCTGGGCGTCAAGCTCGGCCCGGCCAGCGGCCCCGATTACGATGCCGAGCTGGAGGTTCCACCGGCGCCGAAGTTCCTGGAGACGGACCGGAACGAGCTGATCGCCGTCCCGATCGACCGGCTATACGACTGCGGCACCACGTTCGAACCTTCCACGTTCCTGATGAAAGACCGCCTGACCCGGCCGATGGTCATCCTGCACCCCGGCGAAGCCAGCCATCTGGGACTGGCGGCCGGCGAGCAGGTCCAGGCCACCCTGAATGGGATCACCCTCCCGGTGCTGGTCGTCCTGGATGACCACCTGCCGGCGGGGATCGCGCTCGTCCCGCGCAGCGTCGGGCTGCCGGGGGAGGAACCCGCCCCGCTGATTCTGCACAAGGCGGGTGCTACGGAAGAAAGTTCGCGCGCTGCGGGAGGTTGATCCTCCTTTCTTCGCGACATCGCATACGGTGAGGCATTTATGGATCTTGGGTTAATCGCCGAATGGGTGGTCAAATCGGTCATTATCCTGCTCGCGATGACCGGCGGGTTCGCCTATGTCACCCTCTACGAGCGCAAAGTGCTGGCCAGGATGCAGACCCGGATCGGGCCGAACCGCGCCGGGCCTTTCGGCTCCCTCCAGCCGGTTGCGGATGGGATCAAGCTGATCTTCAAAGAAGAGCTGATCCCCGCCAACGCGGATAAGATCGTCTTCATCGCCGCTCCCATCCTGACGGTCATCCCCGCGCTGATCATCACCGGCGTGGTCCCCTGGGGGAACCAGATCACCCTGTTTGGCAGGGTGATCCCGCTGCGGCTGGCGGATATCAATGTTGCCGTGCTGTACATTCTCTCGGTCACCTCGATCTCCGTCTATGGGATCACCCTGGCGGGCTGGTCGTCGAATAACAAGTACGCCATGCTGGGCGGGCTGCGCTCCACCGCGCAGATGATCAGCTACGAGCTGGCCCTCGGGCTTTCGTTCATCGGCCCGGTGCTGATCGTCGGCTCGCTTTCGCTGCGGGATATCGTCGAAGCGCAGCGGAACGTCTGGTTTATCGTTTACCAGCCGCT
>JAJYJF010000240.1 GCA_021796375.1 Chloroflexota bacterium
CTGTACCAGGGACCTTTCCTGGCGGATTTCTATCTCTCCGACAGCCCTGAGTTTGAGGATTGGATGGTGGCGGAACGCGAGCGCTACCAGCGGCTGGCGCTGCGCGGTTTCGCCTCCCTGGCAAAACAGGACGCCCGGGTTCAAAACTTTACCGGCGCACTGACCAGCCTGGAACAGGCGCTGGCGATCGATCCGCTCCAGGAAGACCTGCAGCGCGAGGTCATCCGCCTGCTGTATTTTTCTGGCGACCGGCCGGGGGCCATCCGCCGTTACGACCAACTGCGCAAGCTGCTGGATGATGAGATGGGCGTCCCGCCGATGAGCGAGACCCGCACGCTTTACGATGCGATCCTGAACGACCGGCTGGCTGCCCCCCAGCCCTCCACGCCGCCCGTTGGGGCGCTCCTGCCCGCGGAAACGGGCCGGCCGCAGCTTCTGGAGGGGCTGGACGAATCCCTTCCTTTCACCGGCCGGGAGGGCGAGCTGGCCGCACTGGCCGGCGCCGCCGCGCAGCAGGCCCTGGGGCTGATCGAAGGCGAGCCCGGGATCGGCAAAACCCGCCTGGCCGCGGAATTCCTGCGGCGCTCGGGCTCCCTGAGCCTGGCCGGCGCCGCGCGCGAGCTGGAGCGCTCCATCCCTTACCTGCCGGTGATCGAAGCGCTGCGGGGGCTGGCCTCCCGCCCGGAGTGGCCGCAGATCCGGTCCATGCTTCAGACCTCCGTCCCGGCCGTATGGCTCTCCGAGGGCGCCTCGCTGATCCCCGAGCTGGACCCCTCCAGCGGCCACAAGCGCCCGCCGGCCGAAGAATCGCGCCTTTGGGAAGCGATCTCGCAGATCCTGAATGCCATCGCCGCCCAATTCCCGACCGCGCTCCTCCTCGATGATCTCCAGTGGGCGGATGCTTCGACGCTGGGCATGCTGAGCTACCTAGTGCGGCGATCCGCCAGCAGCCAGCTGGTATTTCTGGCCACCGCGCGCCCGCTGGCGCCGCGCTCGCCGGCCGAGACCCTTGTGCAGAGCATGCTGCGCGAGCGCAGGCTGGTGCGCATCCCGCTTTCCCGGCTGGATCGAGCCGGGATCATCGAGATGGCCCGCTCCCTGAGCGCTCAATACCAGTACCCGCTGGCCAACTGGCTGGAGCAGGCCAGCGAGGGCAACCCCTTCGTGCTGGTCGAGATCGTCCGGGCTGCCCGCCAGAACGGCATGATCCTGCCGAACGGCGAGATCAACCTGAACCTGCTCTCGAGCAGCCCGCCCGTCCCGCAGACCGTCTACAGCCTGATCCAATCGCGTCTGGCCAGGATCTCCGAACCCGCCAGGCGCACGCTCGACGCGGCCGTCGCCGGCGGGCGCGAGTTTGAGTTCGAGATTGCCGCCCGGGCCGCCGGCCTCTCGGAAGACGCGGCCATGGATGCCCTGGCGGAGCTGCGCTCGGCCGGTCTGGTCCAGCCGGAAGACAGCAGCCGGTATACCTTCGATCATTCCCTGACGATGGAAGTCGCCTACCAGGAGCTGGGCGAGCCCAGGCTGCGCCTGCTCCACCGCCGGCTGGCGGAGGCGATGGAAAGCACCTACCGCGGCGCCCGGCTGGAAAGCGCGGCCGGGCAGATCGCCTGGCATTTCTACGCCGGGAACGCTCCCGACCGGGCCGCGCCGTATGCGCTGCGGGCCGCCCGGAACGCCGCCAGCCTGGCAGCCTGGGCGGAGGCAGCTGCTTTTTACGAGCAGGCCGCCGACGCCGGGTCGCCGCAAACCAGATATCAAGCTTATCTCGGTCTGGGCAGGGCGCGCATGCAGGCGGGAAAGCCGGGGCAGGCTGCGGATGCCTTCCGCCAGGCAATCCTGCTGGCGCACGAAGATCCGGACGCAGGCAGCTGGGAAGAAGCCTTCATCGAGCTCGCGGGCTGCTATCTGGTTCAGAGCCACTACGACGAGGCCATACAGATGGTGCGCCGGGTCCGGGAAAGCGGGGACCCGCACTACGCACTGCAGGCTGAGTTCGCCTGGGGGGCAGGTCTCTCTCTGGAAGGGGGCGACCTGGAAGGCGCCATCACTCACCTGCGGGCAGCCGAACAGCTGGAAAGCGAATCCGCCCCCCGGAATGCCATCCTCCGGGCGCGGATCCAGTTTGAGCTGGGAGGCGTCTCCGCCCAGCAGGGGGACCTGGACCGCGCCCTGACCCGCTACCAGGCAGCCCTGGATCTGGCCTGCGGGTCGGAGGACGACGAGATGCTCGGCTGGTGCGCCCTGGCCCACAACAACCTGGCCTATCACCTGCTGCTCCTCGGAGACCTGGACCGGGCTGAAGAGCAGGCCCGGCAGGGTATGCTCCTGGCCAGAGAGAAAGGGATGCTCAGCCAGCAGACCTACCTGCTCTCGACTAGCGGGGAGATCGCCCTGGCGCGCGGCGACACGGGGTCAGCCGAGCAGCTTTTTCTGGAAGGGCTGCAGCTGGCCGGCAGGCTTTCGATGGCGGAGCGGGTAGCCGGCCTGACGGCCAACCTCGGCCTGGTGTCCAGGCAGCGCGGCCAGGACGCGCTGGCGATCCACCGCCTCTCAACGGCCCTGGCCCGGGCCGAGGCAACCGGCACCCAGCATCTGGCGGCGCAGATTCGCATCTGGCTGGCGCCCCTGCTGCCGGAACCCGAAGCTTCCAGCCTGCTGGCCGAGGCGCGCATCATCGCTGAAAACGGGCAGCGCCGCCTCCTGCTGAAGCAAATCCAGCAAATCGAAAAGCAAATCCAGCCGTAGCATTTTTGTTTACGGTTTTGTTCACGCCTGGATAACGGCCGCGTTCACCCGAGCGGGGTATCCTGTATTCAAGAATAAATATGAAAACTACAGGAGAGTTTGAAATGCTTTGGAATATTGATCCCGCTCATTCGGAAGTAAATTTTTCCGTTCGCCATATGATGATCTCTAACGTCCGCGGACGGTTTGAAAAGTTCACCGGCGAGGTGAATTTCAACGAAGACAATCCGCTGGATTCCAGCGTTGAGGTAAAGATCGATGCTGCCAGCATCAACACCCGCGAGCCAAATCGGGATGCGCATCTCCGCTCGCCGGACTTTCTGGACGCCGAGCATTATCCGTTTATCACCTTCAAGAGCACGCGAATTGAGACCCTGGACAAGGACCACGGCCGGATCCACGGCGAGCTCACCGTCCGCGACCTGACCCGCCCGGTCACGCTGGACGTGAGCTACTCCGGCCAGGCCAAAAGCCCCTGGGGGACAACGAGCGCCGGGTTCACCGCCCACACGGTGCTGTTCCGCAAGAACTGGAACCTGACCTGGAACAAGGCTCTGGAGACCGGCGGCATGCTGGTGGGAGACGAGCTGAATGTGGATATCGATCTGGAGATCGTGAAGCAGCCCGAACCCGAAAAAGCGCCCTCCGCCGCAGCCTAAGCGGGCAAATCGGGAATAAATTCAGGGAAATAAATAGACCCCGGGACGGGTTTCCCCGGGGTCTACCTTTTTATCCTGCAAATACCGGGCTCTCAACCGGGATGCCGAAATAACGGGGGCTTACCCGGCGGCCGGAGCGCTTTCCGTCAGGGTTTTCGCCAGGCTGACCGCGCGGCTGGCATCCGGAGCGTACCCATCGGCGCCGATATCATGGGCGTACTGCTGGGTGAGCGGGGCGCCCCCGACCAGCACCTTCACCTTATCGCGGATTCCGGCCGCTTTCAGGGCTTCGATCGTCCGCTGCATGTTCGGCATGGTGGTCGTCAGCAGCGCAGACATGGCGATGAACTGCGCGCCGCTGTCTTTCACTCCCTGGACGAACTTCTCCGGCGAGACATCTACCCCCAGGTCCACGATCTCGAAGGCGGCTCCCTCGAGCATCATGCACACCAGGTTTTTACCGATATCGTGCAGGTCACCCTGGACGGTGCCCGCAACCACCTTCCCGGCGGATCGGATATCCGCTTTCACCAGATAGGGCTTTAGGACCTCCATCCCGGTCTTCATCGCCCGCGCGGAGATCAGCATCTCCGGGACGAAATATTCCCCTTCCTCGAAAAGACGCCCCACCTCGGCCATGGGTTTAACCATCCCCTCATCCAGCACGTCTCCCGGATCCATTCCTTGATCCAGCGCCTGCTGGACTTTCGCAGCGATGGTTTTGTTCGATCCTTCAAGGACGCAGTTATAAATTTCCTGTAGTATTTCGTCCATCCCATTCCTCCGTGGTGGTTTTCTAGACCGGGTTAGAGCTTGCCCTGGATTTTTTCGCGAGGCAGCGGATAATCAGGCTGGTAATTTCTTAACCTGGAGCTAGGCAATTATAGTCCGGATTATTCCGAAAGGTAAAGGGAATCGACGATGCCGACGATCACAGAGATAACGCAGGCGTCCGGGTTTTTGAGCACCTGGCGCGCCCCACTGCCCTCCCGGTTGACCAGCACGGTATCCCCGATCCCGGCCTGGGTATTATCCAGCGCGATAAAATCATCCCCGGCTTTTTCCCCGTCCACCAGCAGCGGCTGCACCACCAGCAGCCGCCGGTTCTTATAGTCCGGGTGGCTGAT
>JAJYJF010000241.1 GCA_021796375.1 Chloroflexota bacterium
CCACCGTGCGGGACCTATTCGGGGGCGACCTGGCGGCATTCCTGAAGGAAGCCCCGATCAGCCTGCATTCCCTGGAGCAGCTCCTGGGCCAGCAGCTCAGCCAGCTGGCGCCCTTCGAGCGCGACGTCTTGCGCTGGCTCGCCATCGAACGCGACCTGGTCACGCTGGATGTGCTCAAGTCTGACTTGCTGGGGTCGATGACAAAGAATGATCTGCTGGCGGCATTGGTGTCGCTGCACCGGCGCTCGTTGATCGAGCGCGGCGACCGCGGAGCTGTCTTTACCCTCCAGCCAGTCCTCATGGAGTTTGTTACCGACTGGTTGGTGGCGAGAGCCAGCGCGGACATCATCGACGGCGAGCCCGGTTTTATCACCCGCTACGCCCTGATGAAGAGCCAGACCCACGATTATATCCGCGAGAGCCAGACGCGCTTGATCCTCAGGCCGATCCTCGATGCGCTCCTGGATCATTTCGAAACCCAATCCAACCTGGAGGAACACCTTCGCCGCCTGGTGCAGAAAGTCCGCAGCACGCCGCACGAGACCCAAGGATACGCTCCTGGCAACCTCTTGAATTTAATGGCCACCCTGAAGGGGAATTTGCGCGGCGAAGACCTTTCGCGGATGACCCTCCGCCAGGCCTATTTGCGCGGGATCGAAGCCCAGGACTCGAGGTTTGTGGGATCCGAGTTTATCAGCGCGCGTTTTACCGAACCGCTGGAAACCGTGGAAGCCATGGCGCTCAGCCCAAGCGGGCAGTACCTGGCGGCCTGCACCTACAGCGGCCAGATCCGTTGCTGGTTGGGGGAGAATGGGAAACCATTATGGAGGGCGCCGAACGCGGTCCGGCAGCGCTGCCTGGCCTTCAGCCGGGATGAGACCATCCTCGCCAGCGGGAGCTTCAGCGGCCAGGTGACGCTGTGGGAGGCCGCTACCGGCCGGCGGCTGCGCACCCTGGAAGGGCACCGGATGTGGGTCTACGCGGTGGCTTTCCATCCGGATGGGAATACCCTCGCCAGCGCGGGGGAGGACGGCGTCCTGCACATCTGGGATTTAAAGGCTTCAACCTGCCGCCAGCTGCCCGGGCACGAGGGCCGCATCCTGTCGGTAGAATTCAGCCCGGACGGGAATCTCCTGGCGACCAGCGGCAGCGACGGAACGGTGCGGGTGTGGGACAGCGGCAGCCTGGAATGCCTGCGCATCCTGCGCCCCGCGGAAAATAAAAACTCCGTGCAACTGGCCTTCCATCCCGGCGGGCAGCTCCTCGCCAGCTGCAGCGAGAACGATTCAAGCATCAAGCTCTGGAATCTCAGCGGCGGCGAGCTCCTGGCAGATTTACCCGGCCATTCGCGCCAGCCCTCCTGCATTGCCTTCAGCCCCGACGGCTCCCGGCTGGCCTGCGGGGGCAGCGATGGATCGGTTGAGCTGTGGGACCTGCGCGATCCCCGCCTGCCCCAATACCTGAGGATGCTCATCGGTCACAACCACTCGGTGAGCGAAATCGTCATCGACCAGCGCGGCATCCTGGCCTCCATGGCCTTCGGGGAGAATATCAAGCTGTGGGACCTGCAGAGCGGCAAGCTGCTCAAAACCATCCAGGGATACAGCCGGCTGAACTGCAGCAACGCCTTCAGCCCCGACGGAAAGTGGCTCGTCCAGGGAGACACAAACGGAAAAGTGCGCGTATGGGACATCGCCGCCAACCGCTACCTGACAGCGTACAAGGGCCACTTCGGACCTGCCTGGTGCATCGCTTTCAGCCCGGACGGGCAGACCTTCGTCACCGGGGGAGACGACCGCATCCTCAAGCTGTGGGACGCATCGAATTTTAGATGCCTGAAAGAGTTCTACGGGCATAACGGCCAGTTGTGGGCTCTGGCCTTCAGTCCGGACGGGAACCTGATCGCCAGCGCCGGCCTGGGCAGCGGGATCAACATCTGGAGCACCGGCCAGGAAAGCGAGTCGATGCCTTTGATGAGCCTGGAAGCTCCTTCAGACGATATCTGGGGGATCGATTTCGACCCGACCAGCCAGCTCATCGCTTGCGGTCACCTGAACGGCAGCGTGGATGTATGGCAAATTGAAAATGGGAGCATGCTCTCCATTTCGCAATCTGGGGTGACCCCATCGCTGCGGTTGACCACCACCAAAAATGGGGTTTTCCGTTTTCCAGGGCGAGCGGAGGAATACCTCAGCTGGCTGGACGTCTCCACCGGGCGCAGTTTTACGTTTCAGGTCGCGCAGCCGGCGGCCAGGCTGGAAGACCCACCCGCCCAGGGCCGCGCCGGAGCGGGTGGTCTCAATCTTCACTGCAGCGAGGGGCCGGGCTACGCTCCGCCTGCCTCCAGACCGGCCGGGCATGCCGGCCGGACGTGGGTCGTCGCGCTCAACCCGGATGGGCGCCTGCTGGCGAGCAGCGACGACGAAGGCACGACCATCCTTTCCGATTTTCAAACTGGCGAAGTTTTGAGCAGGATTGCACTCGACCGGCCCTACGAGCGGATGAACGTGGAGGGCGCCAGCGGGCTGAATCCGGCCGAGCGGGCCGTCTTGCGAGCTCTCGGCGCCCTGGGAAGCGAAGAAAGATAGTCGACCGCCGGGCGGGCAAAAAAACGAGCTCCCGCTGGCTCCCCACCCGGAAGAATTACGCCAGGGTGAGCACCTTGCTGTCTCTGCCGGTTAGAATCCACGGCAGGTAGGAAATTCGCAGAAAATCCGCCACCTCGACCCGGTGCTCGCCGCTGGCCAGGCCGCCGGGCTTTTCTACCGTGACCGTGCCTTCTTCGCCGAACTCCCAGCGGTCGTCGTATTCTTTCTCCATCTGGTCCAGCGTGTAGGTGTTGCCGTGCAGCGTCACCCGGATCGCTTCGCGCGGAAAAGCTTCGGAATCGACCGTCACTTTCAGGTCCTCGACCATGGAAATCCCCAGCCCGCGGTAGTACGGCAGGCGAGCATTAAACTGGAATCCGGTCACTTTGCCGCCGTCAGAGACATTGCGGAATAAGTCTTCGCAGACAATATATTTATCGAACATCGTTTATTCCCTTCTCAATCTTCCCCGAGCAGCTTCCTGAACATGGCTTGCTGGCGGCGGACCTGCTCCCGGCTGTCTACCGGGTAAACGTCCTGGATATGCCGGTTGCCCTCGTACTCGCTGGAGATGTAGCCGGTATAGCCGCCTTCGATCAATACCGGGATGACCTCATCGTATGGGATGCTGTATTCGGTGGTATCGTCCACCATCTCATAGAACTTTCCGTGGATGTGGAAAATACGCGGCATGAACTCCAGCAAACGGCGCGGATCGGTATAAACGATGTGCCTCAAATCTTCCACCATCGCCAGATCGCGCTCGTTCCCACCCATCTTCTTCACTTCCTGCTCCAGCTGGTCCAGGTCTTCCTTCCGTTCGTGGGCGTCCGCGATGTAATAGACAATCTCGGCATGCGCTCCCTCGCGGATGTTGCGCTCGCTGCGAACCCGCGGATAGTGTTTTTCGAAGATCCCCATATCCGGGATAAAGCCGAGGTAGGGGGAGCCGACCTTCTCAGCCGTCTCGTAATGCTGCTGGATCCACTCATGATCAAAATGGAAGGGGGAATGGACTTCGACGCCCATCCGCACATTGTATTTCTCGGCGTAAGGCGCGGCTTTGGCCATAATGTGCGGCGGGGTATTTACGATGACCCGGATGACCGTGCAGCCGAGCTTGTTGGCGTGCTTCAGGTCGCGGATCACCGATTCAAGCATTTCGTCGTCGGTCATCATGCGGCCTTTGAATTTCTTCAGATCCAGGAACATGTCATGGCAGGTGGGGGTCGTTCCATATTTGTCCATCCACCCGTGCCACTGGTTGTAGAACCCTTCGGAGAGGTTGGGGAAGCCCGGCATCATCTGCTCGCCGATCGATTCGATCCCCAGCGCCCCCATACTCGCGCTGGCGGCGATGCAATCTTCCAGCGTCATCTTGCGCAGGAAGTATTCTTCCTGGAAGCTGTACAGGCTCACCCCGCGCTTGATAGAATTATTTTTCGTCATCATCATCTCCTCTCACCCAAAATAGCCTGCCAGATGTACCGTCTGGGTTTCTATCATTTTGATGCTGCTCTCGGCATTCCACCTGCCAGGATGTGGTACGGCCCGCCCGCCGCGAAGGTCAGCCGCAAGCCGGCGCCGGCTGGCTGGACCGAGATTGTGCCCGCCCCAATTTTGTGCAGGCCTTTATGGTCCCAGACGATCTCGCCGTTCACGTAGACGATTTCAGCCTTGAGCGGGAAAATGATCTCGAGGGCGCCGGCCTGCGGCACCGAGACATCCATGCGGAAGCTGGCCTCATCCCACGACCACGCGACCGCGATATCCGCGCGGCGCGGCCCTTTTTCAGGTGCGTCCATCTCTTTCTCGTCGGGTACAGTCGAGACAAATACCTGCGGAGCAACGATGATTTGCGTGGGTTCGCTGAGAGCTTCCAATCTGCCTCCAACTCAACGACGGGATTTGATTTGGGGTGCAAC
>JAJYJF010000242.1 GCA_021796375.1 Chloroflexota bacterium
TCACCGACGCCCTCAAAGCCATGGAGCAGGATGCCACACTGCCCTTGAGAAGCGTGCACGCGGATGGCGGCGCGGTACGCAACACCTTCTTGATGCAGATGGTCGCCGACCTGAGTGAGAAATCCGTGTACGCATCCCAGATCCCGGAGCTTTCCGCCCTGGGGGCAGTCTTCTCAGGTGGCCTGGCGATGAAAGTCTATCCATCTCTGACCAGCCTGGAAGACATTCCCCTGGGGTTTACCCCTTACCAGCCGCAAATGGAGCGCGCCCAAATCGAGCGCCTCCTCGCCGGCTGGCAGCATGCCGTCAGGCAGGTATTGACCCAATAATTTGGTTTCCTCGGAAAATCTGGGTAAAGCACTTCTTATTTCGGCAACAAGTGTAGGAGGAAGAAAATGGCTCAGACAACCTTAGGCGTCATGATCAGCAACCGCGTATTCTTCGCGGATTGGCTCGTCGAGCAGGGGCGGAAGACCATCCTGGAGGTCCTGGAGAAAATGGGCATCCGCGCCATAATCGTTGACCCCAGCGCCACCCATCTGGGCGCGGTCGAGACGCTGGCCGACGCCCAGCAATGTGCTGCGCTGTTCAAAGCTCACCAGGACGAGATCGAGGGCATCCTGATCTCGCTTCCCAACTTTGGAAATGAAAAGGGCGTGGCGGATGCTATACGTCTCTCCGGCCTGCGCGTGCCGGTGCTGGTACACGCATTCCCGGACGACACCGCTGAGCTCACCATCGCCGGCCGGCGGGATGCTTTCTGCGGCAAACTCTCCGCCTGCAACGTGCTCTACCAGTACGGGATCCCCTACAGCCTGACCGAAGACCATACCATAGACCCAAACAGCGCTGCCTTCGAGGCTGAGATCCGCCGCTTTGTACAGACCTGCAAGGTGGTCAACGGCATGCGCCACGCTCGCCTTGGCGCTATCGGCGCGCGGCCGGACGCGTTCAAGACAGTGCGCTTCAGCGAGAAGCTGTTCGATAATTTCGGCATCGACGTCTCGACGGTTGACCTCTCCGACGTATTCGGCTGGGCGGGGAAGCTGTCCGACGACGACCCCAAAGTAAAAGCCAAGCTGGACGAGATCACCGGCTACGCCAAATCCGATAAAGTTCCGGCCAGGCCGCTGGTGCGGATGGCCAAGTTGGGGATTGTGATCAGCGATTGGATGCAGGAAAACCAGATTAATGCGACCGCAATCCAGTGCTGGGAATCGATGCAGAAGAATTACGGCATCAACGCCTGCACCTTGATGAGCATGATGAGCGACAAACTGATGCCCAGCGCCTGCGAGACGGACGTGGCCGGCACGGCCTCCATGTACGCCCTGACTCTGGCTTCCGGGACGCCCTCGGTGCTGGTCGATTGGAACAACAACTATAACAACGAGCGTGACAAATGCCTGATCTTCCACTGCGGCAACTGGGCTAAATCTCTGGCGCCGGATGCCGAGATCATCCAGGCCGAGGTGTTGGGAACAACATTGGGGAAGGAGAACTCGTGGGGCGCCCTGCAGGGCCGCGCCCCGGCAGGTCCGCTCACCTTCGCGCGCATCGACACCGATGACCGTCGCGGCGTGATCCATACCTACGTTGGGGAGGGCGCCTTCACGAATGACCCGCTCTCGACCATCTCCGGCACTCACGCCGTGGTCGAAGTACGCGGCTTGCAAGATCTGCTGCGAACGCTGTGCCGCCTGGGTTTTGCCCATCACTGCGCATTCTCCGCATCGCAAACCGCGAGCGTATTGGAAGAAGCCTTTGGACAGTATTTGGGCTGGGAAGTCTACCGCCATCAAAATTAGGAGGAAACCAGCTAACAGGATACATAACACCTCCCGAACTTAATGCTCGGGAGGTCTTCTCTATGCGAGAGCATCCAATCAAAACCGAACGCGGTCAAGCATCCGCTCTGCAGAGCCAGGCGCTGCCGGATTTGCGTTACCCGTTTGTGCGCCTCCTTTTTCAAGAATAAATGGGGGAATCATGTCTCCGCTTTTTGGCCGGCGATCCCGTAGTGGTAAGGAGGGAAATCGACCCGCGGTTTGACCAGGCGGAATCCCGCGCTGCGCATCCAGTCCTGGCACTGCTCGGGTCTGGGGCGGATGTCCATCGACGGGCCGCGCGGGGTGGTTGGGTCGTAGTTCCAGTGGATCACCCCCACCTTTCCGCCCGGGGCCAGGATCCGGTAGGCTTCCTGGAGCAGGCCGACCGGGTTCTCCGCGTGCAGGATGTTGAAGAGCATGACGAAGCCGGCCGACCCGCCGGCCAGGCCGGTGCCCCCGGCAACGAAATCGCACTGCCGGCAGATCACGTTCTGGAGGCCGGCCGCCCTGGCTCTAGCCTCACAGGCGGCGACCATCTGCGGGTCGAAATCCAGCGCGTAGACGACGCCGCGAATCTGCCGGGCGGCGGGGATCGCGAAGGTGCCGTAGCCGCTGCCCATATCGACCGCGACCTGGCAGGACGGCTCCAACCCCAGCTCCCGTAAAATGAGATCGGGGTCGAAAAAGCTGCTCCACCAGTCCTCCGCGGGCATCCCGCTCTCGCGTACTTTCATCTCCGCCTTTAAAACACCAGCACCTTATCCGCTTCGACGGTCCAATCCGCCTGGAGCTGCAGGGACCCCATTTCTACCCCCTCGGCCAGGTCTTCGAGCCCGAACCCGCGGGCGTCGCAGCAGCTTTTTCAGGTGGCCACCCTGCCTTTGCCGGCCAGGGCTTTGACCATGCGCTCGATATTGTAGTAGCCCTCCGGGGTCTTCTGGCCTTTGCGGGCGCAGCAAACCCCGTCCGCGGTGAGGAAGACCCGCACCTGGACGTCCTCGCGCTTGGATAAGTTCATGGCCAGGCGCAGCGCATTGAACGGGCGTTCGTCCCCATAAGGGGCGTTGTTGATGACGAACAGGTAGGTCGTCTCTGGCATGGGATTCTCCTTGGGGAAGGTGCTGGGTTTGACAAATTGTACCATCCTGGCATATGATTCACTCACCCTATCGAATCATTGAGGACCAACATCGTGCAAACAACACCGAACCCATCCGACTCCTCGACCAACAGCCTGACCCTCTCCACCTGCCAGGCCCCCAACATGGATTTCCTCAGCCGCGACCTGGCGGACTATCTCTCGCGCCATTTGGGTTTTCCGGTCCGGCTGCAGATCGATATCCCCTGGACCGAGCGCGACCGGCTGCTGGACGCGGGGGAAATCGACCTGTGCTGGATCTGCGGGCTGCCGTACGTCCGCAAGGCGGAGCGCGCGCCGGGGAGGATCGCGCCGCTCGTGGCCCCGGTCATGACCGGAAGCCGCTATCAGGACCGCCCCATCTATTTTTCGGACGTGGTCGTGCGCGCCGACAGCCCCTTTCAAACGCTCGCTGACCTGCGCGGCGCGGCCTGGGCCTACAACGAACCCGGCTCGCAGTCCGGATTCGGGGTGGTGGTGTATTCGCTCGCCGCGCGGGGATTGACCCTGGCGTTCTTCGGGCGGGTGGTCGAGTCGGGGGCCCACCAGAACTCGATCCAGATGATCCTGCGGCGGGAGGTGGACGCCTCGGCCATCGACACGACCGTGCTGGAGCAGGAGCTGGGCGACCATCCGGAGATTGGCCCCCAGATCCGGGTGATCGATACCTTTGGCCCCAGCCCCATCCCGCCCTGGGTGGTGAGCGAGCGGGTGGACCCCGCGACGCGCGAGAAGCTGCGGGAAGAGCTCGCCCGCATGCATACCCATCCGGAGGGGCAGGCAATTTTGAAAAAAGCCGGAATTGCCCGCTTCGCCGCCGTGGACGACGCCGATTACGACCCGATCCGCGAGATGGCGCGCATCGGCTTCGGCGAGACCTTTGCGAGGAACCAGTCCTATGCCGGGGGATGAGAAGCGCGGGGAAAAAGCGCCGTCTTCCGAGCGCTTTCCCGATCCCATCCCGCAAGGTCTCCCCGGCGGGAGCTTTCCGCTGCTGCAGAACGGCGTGGCCCAGGTAGGGGTTGTGGTGCCGGATATCGACCGGGCCGTGGAGCAGTACTGGGGCGCTTTCGGCATCGGCCCCTGGCACATCTACACCTACGGCCGGCCGCTGCTGCGCTGGATGACCTATCACGGCCAGCCGGCGGAGTACCGCATGCGCGTGGCGCTCTCCTATTTTGGCCCGATGCGCATCGAGCTGATCGAACCGCTCGAGGGGCCGACGGTGTACGCCGATTTCGTCCGCGAGCACGGCTACGGGATGCACCACCTGGGGCTCCTGGTAGAGGACCTGCCGCGCGCCCTGGCGGAGGCCGAAGCCGCCGGGCTGGCGGTGATCCAGGCCGGGGGCGGGCACGGGCTGGATGGGGACGGCGCCTTCGCCTACCTGGACACCGAAGCGCGCTACGGGATTACCTTCGAGCTGATCGAGCGTCCGCGCCGGCGCGCCGCGCCGGAAAAGATCTACCCGCCCGGCCGGCCGGATGAGCCTCAGCCCGCCCCGTAGCGGGCGATCCGCCT
>JAJYJF010000243.1 GCA_021796375.1 Chloroflexota bacterium
AAACCTCTCTATGCAGCTGCTACCTTGGAATTCTCTCCCCTTACTGTTTTTATAAGAACCATTTCCGCCGGATGCCTGGTCGCTGCCGGATGCCTGGCTGGACTGCAGGTGCCGGGATACCGGCAGTTCGCCGGCCGCTACCCGCCCGGCGAACGGATCGGCGGAATACCGGTTGAGGGGCTCACCCGCGACCAGGCAAACGCGCGTCTCCTGAACGCCTACGCACTGCCCGTCGAGATCCACTACGCCGGCGGGGTCTTTCAGGCAAGCCCCAAAACGCTCGGCTTCCAGCTCGATACGGCCGCCATGCTGGATTCCGCCAGCCGCGATCTATCCCTGCGCTACTGGGATTACCTCTGGAACCGCAGCCCAGCCTCGCGCAGCATCCCCCTGCAGGCCAGCATCGATTCCGGCCAGATCGAATCTTACCTCGAGCAGGAGGTGGCCCCGCGCTACGACCGCGCGGCCCTCCCCGCCGCCCCGGTCCCCGGCGGGCTGGATTTCACCCAGGGGCGGACCGGCACGCGCCTGGACGTGAACCGCGCGGTTCCCCGCATCGAGAGCGCCTTGCGCTCGCTGACCGGCCGCCGGGTAACCCTGGACAGCCTGCCCGTGGCTCCGCCGCGCCCTTCCATGCAGAACCTGCAGATCCTGCTCCAGCAGGTGCTGGTGACTTCCGGGTATGGCGGCGTGGCGGAGGTCTATCTGGCCGATCTCGGCAGCGGGCAGCACATCGATTTCGCCATGAACCAGGGCCAACCGGTGGCTCCCGGCCTGGCTTTTACCGCCGCCAGCACGATCAAAATCCCGGTCATGATCTCGGTTTTACGGCGGGCGCCCGACCCGATTCCGCAGAAGATCCTGTCGCTCGTCCGCGAGATGATCGAGGCATCGGATAACCCGTCCACCGATAAAGTCGTCCAGATTGTCATCGACCAGAACCTCGGGCCTCTCGACGTGACCGCGGATATGCAGGCGCTCGGGCTGAAGAACACGTTCTGGGCCGGGTATTTCTACGATGGGGCGCCGCTGCTCCGGCGCTTTGAAACCCCGGCCAACCAGCGGCAGGACGTCTCCACGCAGCCCGACCAGTACAACCAGACCACCGCGGCGGAGATGGGCACCCTGCTGGAAGATATCTACCGCTGCGCGAAAAAAGGCGACGGTCCCCTGGTCTCGACCTTCCCGGGGCAGATCTCACAGGCAAAGTGCCAGGAGATGATCCATCTGCTCGAGGGGAATAAACTTCCCGTGCTGATCAAATCCGGCGTGCCGGATACGATCACGGTCGGCCACAAACACGGTTGGATCCAGGCCCCCGATGGAAGCCTGCACGACATCTCTGACGTCGCCCTGGTGTTCACCCCCGGCGGAGACTACGCCATGACCGTGTATCTCAACCACCCGGGCCTGTTCGATCCGGCAAATATCCTCGTGGCCCACCTCTCCGAAGTGGTTTACCACTACTTCAACCTGCCCGCTCCCCGGTCGCCTTAGCAGTAACGATAAGCGGTAACCAAATCCCCCATAAAATCATCCTGTTTTCCCCCGGAAGATCCTTGACAGAGGGTGTATAATAGGTCCCGGGTTATTAGTTAGATGATCTAACTAATATTGATCGCTGAAATGATACGGCTGTCAGATCATCGGATGCGGGAGAAAACGCCGGCAGCGGCGTGTTTTATTTAACTGAGAAATCATTGGCGAAAGGTTTTTACGAGAGATATGAATCCAGAAGCAAATACACCGGTGAAAACCAGCCTTGGGTACCGGCTGGCTCACATTCCTTATAAATGGATTGCGCTTTCAAACACAACCCTGGGGGTCTTTATGGCCTCCCTGGACGGCAGCATCGTGCTGATCTCGCTGCCGGCAATTTTCCACGGGATCGGGATCAACCCCCTGGCGCCCGGCGAAACGGATTACCTGCTGTGGACGCTGATGGGCTATCTGGTCGTCACCGCCACCCTGCTGGTGGCGTTCGGGCGGATTTCGGACATGTTCGGCCGGGTCCGCCTGTATAACCTGGGGTTTGCGATCTTCGCGGTCGGTTCCATCCTGCTGTATACCGTGACGGGGACAGGGAACCAGGCCGCGCTGCAGATCATTATTTTCCGGCTCGTGCAGGCTGTCGGCGGCGCCTTCCTGTTTTCGAACTCTACCGCCATCCTGACCGACGCATTTCCACCCAACCAGCGCGGAACGGCGATGGGCATTAATCAGATTGCCGCGCTGGCCGGGCAGTTCATCGGCCTGGTGCTGGGCGGCCTGCTGGCGGCCATCAACTGGCGGGCGGTTTTCCTGGTGAGCGTGCCCTTCTCCGTGGGCGGGACCATCTGGGCTTACCTCGCCCTGCGGGAGACCGCGACCATCCGCAAGCACCAGAAGCTGGATATCCCGGGGAACATCCTCTTCGCGGTCGGGCTGACGGCGATCCTGGTGGGCATGACCTACGGGCTGCAGCCCTACGGTTCCTCCAGCATGGGCTGGTCGAGCCCGTTCGTCCTGGCCTGCCTGGGTGGGGGGCTGGCTTCGCTGCTGGTTTTCTTCTGGGTCGAGCAGCACGTGAAGCAGCCGATGTTCCACCTCGAGCTTTTTAAGATCCGGATGTTCAGCGCCGGCAACCTGGCAGGCTTCCTCGCCTCGCTCGCCCGCGGGGGGCTGAACTTCATGCTCATCATCTGGCTGCAGGGGATCTGGCTGCCCCTGCACGGCTACTCGTTTGCAGATACCCCGCTGTGGGCCGGCATCTACATGCTGCCGCTCACCGGCGGCTTCCTGCTGATGGGTCCGCTCAGCGGGCATCTCTCCGACCGCTATGGAGCGCGGTTTTTCTCCACGATGGGGATGGTGGTCTCCGCAGCCGGCTTCTTAGGGCTGATCTTCCTCCCGATCAACTTCAACTACGTGGTGATGGCCTTCCTGCTGCTGCTGATCGGGATGGGGATGGGGATGTTTGCCGCCCCGAACACCACGGCGATCATGAACTCGGTACCCCCCGAGCACCGCGGCGCCTCTTCCGGGATGCGCGCCACGTTCCAAAACGCCGCCAATACGCTGAGCATCACCCTCATCTTCACCATCGTCACCGTCGGCCTGGCATCCCGGCTCCCGACCACCCTTTATCACGGGCTGAGCCAGGCTGGCGTCCCCGCGGCCGACGCCTCGAAAGTCGCCCACCTGCCGCCCACCGGGGCCTTGTTTGCCACTTTCCTGGGCTATAACCCGATGGCGACCTTGCTCCCGAAGCAGGTTCTCACCGCGATGCCGGCCGCCAACCGCGCTGAGATCCTGGGGAAGACGTTCTTCCCCAACCTGATCTCCGGACCGTTCAAATCCGGCCTAGCGGGCGCCTTCTCGATCTCCGTGGCCTTGCTGCTCATCGCCGGACTAGCCTCCCTCATGCGCGGGAAGCGGGTGATTTTCAGCCCTGAGGAAGAGCCGGCCGGATCGGGAGGACAGCAAGCTGCCTCACCAGTCTGGGAAGCTTCTACACCCAGCCAGCGGCGGCACCGCGTCCGGGATACGGACCGGTAAGCCAGAAATACATGGACTATCCCTAATTTAATCTTTAGGATGGTTCATATTCAATCCAGGTTCTTTGAATAAAGCCCCCACCCCAACCCCGCCCCCAGATTGCGTTTCCCGGCAAGCGCTGGCCATCTGGGGGCGGGGACAGGTTGAAACAGATTTGGCTTTCCAAACCATGATCAATCCCGATAAGATTACATTAGGAATTTATCATGTTTATCCTGGGAGTTTCCGAACGTCCACCCCAGGTTTCGGGCGCATCCTTCCTCCTCTCACCCTGGCTGCGTGTTTGCGGGAGCTGCTGGCGGGGTTGAGGAAAGATATCCTGCCGGCGCCGCCGGGGTAATGATCCAGAGGATCAGGTACAGCAGCAAGCCGTGGATCGGGGTAAATAAGAGCACGACGAAGATCAACCGGACCAGGGTCACATCCAGGTCGAAGTAATCCGCCAGACCCGCGCACACCCCGCCGATCATTTTCTCCGTTCGATTGCGATACAGCTTTTTCTTTCCCATGTTCAAATCTCCTTCACTCAAATATACGGGAGACCGGTTGAATGGTTGCACCGGGCTTTCACGGCTTTTTTCAAGAGCAAAGTCCACCGCCTGAATCCCGGCGCCCCCACAAGCCCGAGGCGTGCCGCGCGGGGAGCCGGGGAAGCCAAACGCACCTGGGGGGATTAGGGTAATCCCTACCGGATGGTTCGGAAAGACCTAGGGTGGTTTTTTCAAGCGGTGGAATTATATTGTAGCTGCCTGATAATTTGATTTACCAATTACAAGGGAGAAATAGAACTATGAAAGATCGTGTGGTATTTCGCAGCGGAAGCTTCGGTTCCTGGACCATCGGCCTGATCGCCGGCTCGCTGGTCGGAGGGACAATCGCCCTGCTCATGGCCCCGCAGTCCGGCGGGCAGACCAGGACCCAGCTGGCCCAGACCTCCGGACAGGTCCGCG
>JAJYJF010000244.1 GCA_021796375.1 Chloroflexota bacterium
CCAAAATCAGTGCGGGCGGCCATTATTTCACCTCCTCAGGATCCCAGAAGTAGTAGGGGTTCGCGCGCGGCATCTTCACCATCTGCGGGACCGGCGGCAGGTTGACGGCCGTGAGGAAAGCGCGCATTCCCAGGCGGTTGATCAGCTCGCCTAGGCGCTCGCGCATCTTCGCGTTCTCGTCCCACCAATCCCAGATGCGCCGGACCAGGTCTTTGAACTCGGCGTAGGGCGGCTCCATTTTCATGAACGGGATGATCACCCAGGAGAGCATCGCCCCGCGCACGATCGGGGCTTTCCCGCCGACCAGGATGGTCGCCCCTTTTTCTTTGCCCGCGCGCAGTGCTTTGGGCATCACGTTGATGCAGTGCATGCAGCGGTTGCACTCGGCGTCGTCGATGCTCAGCATCTTCCCCGCCGCGTCCCACTTCATGCAGCCGGTGGGGCACAGGTCCGCCACTTCTGCCTGGATATCCAGGCCCGCATCCGCATACGCAGAGACCTCCGCCGCGTTCACGCGGATGGCATCCCGCCAGGTCCCGATCACCGAGATATCCGAACGGGCGACCGCCGCCACGCAGTCGTTGGCGCAGCCCGAGATCTTGATCTTGGATTTGTATGGGAACATCGGCCGGTGCAGCTCGTCCTGGAACTCCAGGGTGATCTCGCGCAGCAGGTCCAGGGTATCGATGCAGGCATATTCACAGCGCGCGGGCCCGACACAGGCGGAAGGCGAGCGCATGTCGCTGCCCGACCCGCCCAGGTCGAAACCGGCTTCCGACAGGTCGTCAAAGCAGGCCTGCAGCTCCTTGGATGGAGCGCCCAGGAGGATGATGTCTCCGGTGGCGCCGTGCATGTTGGTCAGCCCAGACCCATGCTTGTCCCACACGTCGCATAACGCGCGCAGCTTCTCCGTGGTGTAGAACCAGCCGGCCGGCATGGCAACCCGGAAGGTGTGGAACTCGGCGACGGCCGGAAATTCTTCGGGGAGATCGGAGTAGCGGCCGATCACGCCGCCCCCATACCCCTTCACGCCGACGATGCCGCCGTGCTTCCAGTGGCCGATGCGGTCTTTATAAGAACGCTCCAGCTGCCGCAGCAGATCATGCGCGGACTCGTTCTTCTCCGCCGCGCGTTTCAACTCCTTCACGAAACTGGGCCAGGGCCCATCTTCCAGCTGATCCAGCAACGGGGTCTCGGATTCTTTCGCCTGGCTGCTGGCATCCACTTGCTCCTCTAACGGAGCCTCGGATTCTCGATCCATGTCATTTACCTCCTTCTTAAGCGCGCCGGTTTGCCATCGGTCAGAGGGAAAGACCCTGCTGATCCGTCCTTTCCCTCTGAGATCTCCGATATCCTTCGAGCGCAGTCTCCTTGCTTTTTACCGGCTTTCAGTCAAACCGCGCAGCCGGTGCCGGTTATGGAAGCGGCGCCGCAATGATGCCGCCAAAGAACAGGTTGGCGCAGACGTAACCGAGGATCACGTTGACAACCGCGACCGTGGTAAATGCGACCAGCGGCTTGCCGCCCATCGCGCGGATCTCTCTGAACTTGGTGTTGAGCCCGATGCAGAGGAAGGCCAGCACGAAGAGCCAGGTACGGATGGCGTTCAGGTTGGCGATGATTTGATCCTTGACCACCGGCATCGTGTAGCTCACCACGAAAGAGGTGACGATGAAGGAGGCGATAAAGAAGGCGATAACGAACTTGGGGAAGCGGTACCAGATCACCATCGGATCCGCTTTCACGCCTTCGACCTTTTCCCAGGCCGTGGTGGCGATGATGGCCATGATGAAGCACAGGAAGCCGATCATCACGTCCCGGTTCAGCTTGACCAGCGAGAAGGCCGATACGGCTTTGTCCGAGATCATCCCGGCGCTCGCCAAACCCGCGGCATCCGCCAGCTCTGAGCCGCCGATCCAGGCTCCTGCGACCACGTCGTTCAGGTGAAAGACCGTTTTCGCCAGGAGCGGCAGCAGGAAGATGAGCACGAGCGCGTAGATGACCACCAGCGAAACGATGTAGCCGGTCTTCTTCTCCTCGCTCTTCACGCTGCTGCCGACCGCGATCGCAGCCGAGACGCCGCAGACGGAGGCGCCGGCGCCGAGCACCGAGGCAAACTTGTTGTCAAACCCCAGCGCTCTGGAGACGCCGAATGCGACCAGGAAGCCGATCACCACGATGATGAACGCCTCCAGAAAGCCCCAGCCGCCGCCCGCGACGACCTGGGTGAAGGACAGCGCAGCGCCCAGGAGGATGATGCCGGTCTTGATGAAGAACTCGGTTCGCTTGGACGCCGCTTTGAACCAATCCGGGAACTGCCAGACATTGCCGATGACCATCCCGATGATCAGCGCCCAGAATGGGTATTCCAGACCATACTTGTTGATGGTCGCCTGGCTGCCGATGATCAGGGTGACGAGGCCCAGGAGGAAGAGCACCGTGAAGCCCTTGATGTAATTGCCGAGCTTCTCACCCATGAGGCGGGAGGCCACCCCGGTCAGGACGAGCAGCAAAACGTACATCAGCACGTAGTTCAGCCAGTTGGTGGCGAAATGTTTGACCAGGTCTTTCGCCGGCCATTGGACCGGAATGGCGCCTTTCAAGACGTTCAGCGCGGAATTGTGCGGGTTCAACGCCATCGCCACGAAGACGACGATGACCAGGAACAGCCCTACATAAACCGCCCACCAGTCTTCTTTTTTCCAGAGGGAGCTCCAATCGATCTTCCTCGGGGGTGCAACAGCCGTTGATATGGAATTGCTTGCCATGGGAATCACTCCTTCTTTGGTGTTCCGATTTGACAACCAAAATGGTGCGGTTTCACACTTTGAAATCCGACCATTCCGCACGCGGGGGCTCATCCCCGGTTTCGACGGGCGGGTACAGGCGCAGGTAATCGCTTCCACCGAGCGTCTGCGCCCCGTTCTCCAGGGTGCGCCGCACCTCGTCCGGGCCGAAGGAATGCAGGGTGCGGGCGACCGCTTTCTGCACCAACCAGAAAACGACCCAGAAAACACCGATGACCCCTGCCGCAGCGAATACGATCTGCATTTCGTTTCTCCTCAGTAGCACAGTCTGGCGTTTGAATCACGTCCCTTGCCGAGCTCGGATGGCCCTTCAACGAGGAACAAGGCTGCCTTCCGCAGAGCCCGTTGCTGCTGGCACCTCCTTTCGCCCTTTCTAAATTGACAAACGGATAGAAACAGGAATACCGCGTCTGACTCCATTCTAAGGAGTTCGCAGGGAGAACGATCTAATACTTGCTTTAAGCCATCTGAGAAAAGTCTTAAGCCCCACCGGGCTGCTTCCGCGCCGGGGGGTTAAATCAAAAAGGGGCTGCCTGAAGCAGAAGCTCAGGCAGCCCCCGGTTCTCTTTCTTTAAATACTTTCCACCGGGATCCTGGTGAATTTTCCGATGGCGCGGAAAGCTTCGACCAGGTCGCCGTAGGCCAGGCAGACGTGGTGGTCCCAACCGCCGTCCAGCATGTGCGCGATCGCCTGGCCGGCCGGGGTCCGGGTGGTGCGGACGACCGCGGCCGTCCGCCGCAGATGTGTGGGGACGTCCAGGACCTCCACGGAGATGGTCAGGATGCGCAGGTCTCCATGATAATGCCCCACCCGGGCGAGCGTCGCCTCCCCGGGGGCCAGGGTGAACTGCACTTCGCGGCCCTCGCTGCCGTAGCGCACCTCGCTGGCGGATCTGGCCAGGCTTTCGGGCGCGCCGTAATGCCACAGGGTGAGCGTCGAGTTAGGCCCATCCAGGACGCTGATGTCGTTGAAGAAGGCTGGTTTCCCGCTGATGCTCTGTTCGAGCGCCAGGGTGATCGCCCCGCTGACGTCGCCCTCCGGCGCGACGGTGTAGCCGCCCGCCTGCACCCAGCCCAGCGCCGGCCACAGGCCGCCGGGCGTCTCGGCGTCGAAGAGCTCGGGCCAGTCTTTCATGGCGAAGACCTTCAGGCCGCTCTTCTCCAAAACGGCCAGCAGCGCCGCGTGGTTGCGCTCGATGCGCTCCACCACCTCCGCCGGGAGAGCCCCTCCCTCGATCGCCGGGAAAGATTCGCGCGGCGCGCGGCGGCGGGGCGCCGCCTGCAGCGCGGCGGTGAACTCGTTCAAGCCAATGTGCTCGATCGCCACCCCCAGCCGCCTGCGCAGCAGCAGCTCGTCGAACGCGCTGGGGAAGAACCCGGGGGCGCGGTAGCCGATCAACCCGATCGGGTTCCGGCGCAGCGCGGTCAGCGCCGCGGCGGCTTTCAGGTCCGATTTCAGGCGAAAAACGACCGCCGGATCGGAGGGTTCCCCCAGCACCCAGGCGTGCGGGTGCTCGAGCGCCTCCAGCGTGTAGACCGTCATCGCCAGCCCGCACATGCTGTTGGTCTCGATCGCTTCCTCGGGGTGCGCCTCCGGAAGCCCGTGGGCGACGACCGGTATCTTCAGGCGCTGCGCAACCAGAGCCGGCGCTTCGCCGTCGGGGAAAG
>JAJYJF010000245.1 GCA_021796375.1 Chloroflexota bacterium
GTCCACGACCGCGGCGGAACCGGCGAGTGCCGCTTCCGGATCGCCCTTGCGAACAATATAGTGGGTCAGCAGGTTGCCGCGCGGATAATCCGGGGCGTCGGGCGGCTGCTGGCCGACCAGGGGCGCGCCCGGCGCCAGGGCCTCCCGCGGGTCGGAGAGGACCGGGAGCGGCTCGATCTCCAGGTCGATCGCCCGCAGGCCGGCCTCGAGCGCCTCTTCGTCTTCGGCGGCGACCGCCGCCACCGCGTCCCCGGCGTAGCGGACGTGCTCGTAAGCCAGCATGTACATGTCTTCGACCGGGTAGCCGAAGAGGCCATGGTTGACAAAATCGTCGCAGGTGATGGCGGCCAGCACGCCCTTCACCTTCAGCGCCGGCGAGACGTCCAGCCGGACGATCCGCCCGTGCGGCAGGGTGCTGCGCAGGGCGCGGGCGACCAGCATTCCCGGCAGGCGGTAATCCCCGATGTATTTCGCCGTGCCGAGCACCTTCTCGAGAGCATCTACCCGCTCAGCGGGCTTGCCGATGAACTGGTACTCAGGCATTGGCTTTTCCCTCCTCGCGCCGGGCGGCGGTGACCTGGATCGCGTCGACGATCTGCTGGTAGCCGGTGCAGCGGCATAGGTTGCCCGAGATCGCCTCGCGGATCTGCGCGCGGGTGGGCCGCCGGTTTTTCGCCAGAAGCGCTTCCCCCGCCAGCACCATGCCCGGGGTGCAGTACCCGCACTGCACCGCCCCGGCGTCGATGAACGCGCGCTGAAGGTCATTTGGGCCGCCGTCCGGGCCGCGCACGCCCTCGATGGTGATCACCTCGCGGCCGTCTGCCTGAGCCGCCAGGGTCAGGCACGAGTTGACCAGCTGGCCGTCCAGAAGCACCGAGCAGGCGCCGCATTCGCCGATCCCGCAGCCTTCCTTGGCCCCGGTGAAGCCGAGGCGGTCGCGCAGCAGGTGCAGGAGGGAGAGATCGTCCGGGGCCTCGACCGAGACCGGGCTGCCGTTGAGCTGAAATCCGATCCTCACGCGGGCCTCCCTTCCAGGGAGGGCAGGCCGAAGACGCCGCGCAGGGCGCGCTCGGCCATCGACTGCAGGGCCGGCTCCTTGTATTCGCTGGACCAGCGCCGGCCGGTGATGCGGGTCATCTCGGCGACAACCGCCCGGCTGGCTTCCTGGCAGAGCGGTCCGGTCGGCGCGCGGCCGAGCAGCCCCGCCTCCACGCTCCGGAAGCGCACGATCTGCGGGGTGGCGGCGCCGGGGACGATGCGCGCCTCGGCGATGCGCCCGTCTTCATCCAGGCGGCCGAGCGCGGCGATGGTCAGGCGCGAGATCGCCAGCGCGTTGCGCCGGCCGAGCTTCAAAAAGACGCTCCGGCTTCCGGCCGCGGGCGCCAGGAAGCTCAACGAAGCGATCAGCCCGCCGGCCGGAAGCCGGGTCCGGTTGGGGCGCAGGATCAGCTCGGAAACGGGCCATGCCAGCCGCCCGCCCGGGGTGAGCACGCCAGCTTCCGCGTCCAGGCAGACCAGCGCGGGGATCGAATCGGCGCAGGCCGCAGCGTTGGCCACGTTGCCGCCCAGGGTGCCCACGTTGCGGATCTGGGGCGCGCCGATCTGCCGGCAGGCCTGGACCAGCAGCGGAGCCGCCTCCTGCAGCAGCGGGCTTTCGATCACCTCGCTGAACGTGGCGCCCGCCCCGATCACGATCCGCTCCCCGTCGCGGGTGATGCGGTGCAGCTCGGGGATGCGGGTGATATCGACCACCCGGTCGCAGATCTTTTCCGACCGGGCCAGCAGCAGCAGGTCGGTGCCCCCGGCGAGCGGGCGGCTGTGGATGCCCGCCTCGTTCAGCAAGCGGAGCGCCTCCTCGGCGCTGGATGCCCGGATATATTGAAAACGTCCCATGCACGCACTCCTGGATGAAAGCCGGCTCGCGGTGTGGAATTTTAAGAGGGCGCGGGCTTGGCGCTTCCCGATCAAATGGGATACACAAACCCGCTATTTATATCATAGAAGGCGGTGGTCTTTGGGTTTCGATCGATTTCTCGAGAGCCCGCGGTCTTACGCGCGGACCGGGCTTTCCGGCTGCATCCCGACCGGAAACTTCAAGCAGATCGCTGTCCCCGAACCCGGCAGCGATTCAACCGACACGCTCCCGCGGTGCAGCTCCACGAGGGCTTTGACGATCGCCAGCCCCAGCCCGGATTCGCCGTTCTCACTGTGGCGGGATTTATCCGCGCGGTGGAAGCGGTCGAAGATATACGGAAGCTCTTCCGCGGCGATCCCGATGCCGGTGTCGCGCACGCAGATTTCCAGGCCGCCGGATGCGGTTTGGGCAGAGAGGGTCACCTTCCCCCCGGACGGCGTGTAGCGCAGCGAGTTGGTCACCAGGTTGCTCAGGATCTGCATGAAGCGCGCCTCGTCCGCCTGGATCTCCGGCAGGTCCTCGCCGGCCTCTACCCCGATCTCGATCCCCTGCTGCTCGGCCTGATGGCAGAACAGCGAAGCCGCCCGGTCTAACATGGCCCGGGGCTGGACGGCCTGGACGTTCAGCGAGAGCTCGCCCGCGTCCGCCAGGGAGAGCATGCGCAGGTCCCCGACGAGGTTCTGCAGGCGCTCGATCTCCGAATAGATCAGGTCCAGCCGCTGCGGGGTTGGCTTGAGGACGCCGTCGCGCATGGACTCGATGTATCCGGAAATGACGGTGAGGGGCGTGCGCAGGTCGTGGGCGATGTCGGCGGTCATCTCCCGGCGCAGCTGGTTCACCCGCGCCACCTCCTGGCTCATGCGGTTGAACGCATTTGCCAGCTGGCCGATCTCGTCGTTCGAGCCTACCCGCACCTGCTGCTCGAGCTGGCCCTGGGTGATGCGCCCGGCGGCTTCCGTCAGGGCCTGCAGGGGCCGGGTAAGGGTGCGCGCCAGGAGGATTCCCAGGAGCAGGGCCGCCGCCAGGGCCCCGAGGCTGGCGAGCAGCAGAGCTTCATTGGTACGCTGCAGGAACTGCGTTTCCTGGGTGTTGAACCCGGGCCGCTGCTGCGGATCCAGGAGGGTGCCGATCCACTTTCCGTTCAGGGTAATCGCCGTCCCTGTCTTCAAGACGTCCGCCGGCAGCTGCGATCCGGGTGGGTAGGCGTGATCCACGGATACGATCACAACCCCTTTGACATCCGCCAGGCCGAAGAAGTTTCGCGGCCCGCGCTCGCCGGGAGGCCCGCCTGGCGCCTGGTTGTTCTGCTGCCCGGCGCTGCCGGCGGATTGGCCCTGCTGCCCGGAGCTGCTGGCGGCCTGGCCCTGCGGTGCCGGAAGGGTCTGCGAAAAGATCTGCGCCCATTTCTGGTCCAGCCCATTCCACGACCCGTTCGCGGCGTAATACGCGCTCAGCTCGGCCTGCAGGCTGCTGCGCTGCTGTTCGACGACCAGCTGCGCCAGGCGGTCGGCGCTGGTGAGGCGGATGAAAACCGCCACCAGGCCGGCGGTCAGGATGGCTACCAGCATGAAAGCCAGGGTGAGCTTCCAAACCAGCGACTTGGGCATATCAGGGCTCTTTCTGGAACCGGTAGCCGACGCCGAAGACGGTTTCGATATAGGTTGGGTGGCCGGGGTCCGGTTCAATTTTGGCGCGCAGGTTGCGGATGTGCACGTTCAGGGTGCTGCCCAGGCCGGCGAAATGGCTGCCGGAAAGCAGGTCGACCAGGTCGCCGCGGGAAAACACGCGCCCCGGGGAGCGCAGGAGGACCTGCAGGATGGCAAATTCGATGGGCGTGAGCGTGACCGGCCGGGCGTTCACCGTCACGCTGTGGGTGCGCTCGTCCAGGAGGATGCCCCCCGCGCGCAGCAGCTCGAACTTCTCACCGCCGTCCTCGTTGCGGCGCAGCACGGCGCGGATGCGGGCCAGCAGCTCGCGCATGCGAAACGGCTTGATCACGTAATCGTCCGCCCCCAGGTCCAGGCCCAGCACCGCGTCGGTTTCTTCTTCGCGGGCGGTGATGATGATGACCGGGGTCTGGCGCTCCTGGCGGAACTGGCGCAGGAACTGGTAGCCATCCATCTTCGGCATCATGATATCGAGCAGCACCAGATCCGGCGGCTCGTGGCGCGCCTGGTAGATGGCGTTCTGCCCGTCGGTGGCGGTAAAGACGCGAAAGCCCTGCTCGGTGAGATACTCCTGCAGCAGCTGCCGCACGCTGGATTGGTCGTCTACAACCAGGATGGTATTTGGCATCCGCTCCGCCAATCTTTCGTGTTCGATGGTTTTATTCTACCCAAATTAAACCATATCGGTGTTTAGATTTGATGTAGAGACGGTAAAGATCTTCTTCATATCCGCTGGGTGGCCGCTCGCGAGCGGCCCCTGCAAGATGGGTGCATCTCAATTTCCGCATTTTCTATCGCTGAAAATTTGGGATGCACCCCACCAAAATCCAATGCCAATCCCTCTCGAAGCCTGGCTGGCATCAATCGGCCAGCGCGAAGGTAAACCAGGGG
>JAJYJF010000246.1 GCA_021796375.1 Chloroflexota bacterium
CTCTGCCTAATATCTCCACTCCGACCTCCTTCGTAAAATCCGGTTAATCATACCTGTAATCAGCCTAATCATACAATATAAATCTTTTAAATGTGACAATATCAGCAAAATGGCTCAGGCGGATCGCATGATCCGCATCAGATCCGGATCAATGCCCAAGCGCTGGGGGATAGCGGCCGGTCGTAAAGCCCTGCTGCAGCTCAGCCAGCGCGTCTCGCGCCCGGGCCCGCTCCGCCTCCGAGAGCGGCAGAACGGCAAACTCGTCTTCATCGAGCACGAGCTGCTTCCCGTCCGGGTAGACCAGCAGGTCCAGGGCCAGGTCGATGTAGGCGATCGTGCTGTCCGTGACGGACGCCGGCCGGGTGACGTTGCAGTACCAGCCGCGAATATGGCCGTCCTCCCGGGCGTGGACCTCGAAAATGTTATACCAGCGGTCGGTATAGTAGGTTTCGACGAAGCGGTCGTCCCGACCGAGCAAGATGCCGTGAAAAGGGAGGTCGTCGCGGTTGAAGAAGGCTTCGATGGTGACCGAGGCCCCGTCCCGAGCCAGCAGCCGCGCGGGGTAGCGCCAGGTCTCGCGGCCGTCTACGTCGAGCTTGAGAACGTTCAGGGAATCTGGCATGCGCTCATTCCTCAGGCCGCCGCGCCCGCGGATCGCGGCGGGGCTGCGATTTCAGCCGGCTCAGCCGCCGGGAGGCAGATGATCTGATCTCGATCCAGCTGCAGGGCCACGCTCGCCCCGGGAGTAACCGCCTCGGGGAGGTCGAAGGCGAACACCCGATCCTGGTCCAGCCGAAGCCGCACCCGGAATGAATCCCCATGAAAGAAGGCATCCTCCACGGTTCCCTGGATCCGGTTGGGCTGCCCGTCTTTCACCGCGCCCAGGACGGCTGCCCGGACGGGCCGCAGCAGCAGGCTGACCGGCGTTCCGGCGGCGAAGCTCCCCGGCGGGCAGCCGGGCTCGAAGGTCCCCAGCGCCGTTTCCACCCGCAGGGGCGCCGAAGAGACCACCCTGCCCTCGACCAGGTTGCCCAGGCCGAGGAAGCGGGCCACCCAGGGTGAAGCCGGGCGCCCGTACACGTCGGCCGGGACGCCGGTCTGGGCCACCTGCCCCTCGTGGAGCAGGATCAGGCGGTCGCCGATGGCGAAGGCTTCCTCCTGGTCGTGGGTGACGTAAATGGCCGGGATGCCGGCCTGGTGCAGGATGCGGCGCAGCTCCTCGCTGAGCGCCTCGCGCAGCGTGCGGTCCAGGGCGGCCAGCGGCTCGTCCAGCATCAACAGGCGCGGGTTGGGGGCCAGGGCGCGGGCCAGGGCCACGCGCTGCTGCTCGCCGCCCGAGAGATCCGTCACCCGCCGGCCCCCGAACCCGGCCAGGTTGACCCGCTCCAGCGCCCGGCTGACCTGGCGCCCCACTTCGCCGCGCGGCAGATTCTGCATGCGCAGCCCGAAGGCGATGTTCTCCGCCACGCTGCGGTGCGGAAAAAGGGCATAGTCCTGGAACATCAGGCCGAAGCGACGCCGGTAAGCCGGCGCCCCGGTGAGATCCTGGTTCTCCCACAGGATCCGGCCGGAATCCGGCGTTTCCAGCCCGGCGACGATGCGCAGGATGGTGCTCTTGCCGCTTCCGGAAGGCCCGAGCAGGCAAACGGTTTCGCCTTGCTCAACCTGGAAGGATACCCCCTTGAGCAGGGGCTGGTCTTCGAAAGTCTTGTAGAGATTTTGTACCGAGAGAGCCATCGGCAGCGCCAGCTTCGGGTCAAAATGCGGCCGCGCCTGTCGGCGAGGTCACGGACATCCGCCCTATTGTACATCTACCCCATCGTTTTCGCGATCTTCCCGATCCGCATCCACGGATCCCGATTCCCGCATGATATAATTTCGGTTGCGCCAGCACCCGGGGGCCCGTAGCTCAGCGGCAGAGCGCGCGGCTCATAACCGCTTGGTCGCAGGTTCGAATCCTGCCGGGCCCACCTCCTTTCCCAGCTCCTCGTTGCTCGCAGGTCCCCAAAAGGGGATGCCATTCGAATCCTGCCGGGCCCACCTCCTCGTTGCTCGCGGGTCCCCAAAAGGGGATGCTATTCGAATCCTGCCGGGCCCACCTCCTTTCCCAGCTCCACGTTGCTCGCAGGTCCCCAAAAGGGGATGCTATTCGAATCCTGCCTCCTGGTCATCCCGGTCACGATCTGGATCGGCAAGCTGAGCTTCAGCATCTACCTGGTCCATTTTGCCGTCCTGCGGCTGATCGAAGCCGAATTTCCGAAAGGATTCCCCCTTCACGGCAGCCTTGGGACGCTGGTGGGGTATATCATCATCGCGGGAATTTCCATCCCCATCTTGGTCCTGACCTAGAACTACATCGAAAAGCCGGGGATCGCGCTCGGGAAAGTCGTCATCGAGCGGCTTGAGACCGCCCACAACATTGCCGCCCAGCCAACCCGGGAAGGGTAGAGAATCCCAGAGCTCTCCCGGGCAGGCAGGGCGGTCAAATAACCGCCCGAAGCCTGCGCTGGCAGAATTAACCGCGATTTTCTCCATTTTTTAGATTGATTTATCGCCGGTCCGGGAGAATCCGGTGTATAGTTAAATTTGGATTCGCCCGATCTACAATTCATCGGTGAACAGAGCCCTGGAATCGCTGCCATCATCACACCCGGAGGAGAGCCATGAAACGGTTTGCATTCATTCCACTGGTGTTCATATTGCTGGTCAGCCTGGCTTGCACGCTGGGCAAAGCTGTTGCAAACGTCTCCTCAACCTCGCCGGCCCCCAGCGCGGCTACCCAGGCGCTCGCCCCGACCGAGGCCGCCATGCCGACCGTCACCGAGGCCCTGCAGCCAACCAGCATCCCCGAGCCAACAACCGCGGCCGCGCCGACGGAAGCGCAGGTACCGCCGACCGCGGCGGTGGAGAGCCCGACGGCAACCGCCGCCAGCGCATCCAGCGGCGATTATTTTACCGACCAGTTCACGGGATCGATCAGTGATTACACGCGCTGGGTCACCGTCGGGGACCCGAAAAAGCATTTCGGCCAGATCGCCGGCGGCCTGCTCACCTTCGAGCTGCCCCAGCTCGGCGACATCTATGCCTATGCCGTTCGCAACCAGTATTCCTACGCCAACGTGTACGTGGAAGCGCAGGCCCAGGTGCAGAGCGGCACGAATAACAGCTTCGCGGTGGTCTGCCGCTATTCCGCGGACGGGTGGGATGAGTTCCGGGTTTCTGCGCGCGGCATGTATGCCGGCACTTACGAGGTTTACCGCTACGATTCGACGCTGGCTAAACGCAATCAGGTTCCCTACGTGAATCTCCTCCCGGCGGACCGCTTCAATTCCATGGATATCAAGACCGGGACCGCCAGGAACACGATCGGCATGGACTGCAGCGGCCAGGAGCTGCGCATCTATATCAATGGGAAGGAACAGACCGCCCACGCTAAAAAGATCGTCGACAACGTGCTGACCCAGGGCGGGGTGGGGGTCGCCGTTTTCAGCTATCTGGGCGGCAGCGCGAAAACGGAGTTTTCCAGCCTGCTGACCAAAAAACCGTAGCGAGGGAGTTCCTGTCCGGAGTATGAGGAAGAACAGGCAACGGCCCCGGTGCGAAACCGGGGCCGTTTTGCATTCCCGATCGGAAAGCAGCTTCGCCGCTCCCAGACTAATAGCCGGAAGTGCCTCCCGAGCTGGCCGGATTCTTGACCGGCGTCCCATCCGGGGAGATGGCGAACCAGACCGAGAGGACGCCCTCGCCTTTCACGTCTCCGGGAGCCTTATCCAGGGAGTACCGGTACAGCGGCATGTGGTTGTAGGTCAGGACCTTCGAGCCATCCGCCAGCGTGGCGGTGCCGATCATCGCGGCGTTTACGCCGCTGCCGACCTGCGGGCTACCCTGGCTGACGAGCGGCGGCCACAGCACGGCGCAGTTGCCGGTGCAGTTCGAGGTATCCGGGGTATCCTTGGTGAAAATATACAGCGTCATCCCCATGCCATCCACCAGGATTTTCCCCAGCTTCGGATCGGTCACAACGTTGATCGCCGCCGCGCCCGGGGCAACGGCTGCGGCCTGGGTCGCCATGGCCGTCCCAGCGGCGGTAGCGGCCGCGGTCGCAGCGGGTGTCGCCTGGGTGGGTTTGCCCACCATTGTGCCGTCCGGGGAAACGGTGAACCAGAGTTTGCCGAAGTCCTGCCCGGTCACATCGCCAGCCTTCTTATCCTTGATAAAGAAGTACAGGGGCATTTTATTGTAGGTCACCACCTTGGATCCGTCCGCGAGGGTGGCGCTCCCCACCAGTGAGGCATTCACCCCGGGGCCGATCTGCGGGTTCCCCAGTGTTTTGAGCGCCGGCCAGAGCGCCGCGCACTGCCCGGTGCAGTTCGACTGGTTCGGGCCATCCTTGGTGAAGGCATAAACGGTCATCCCATTGTTGCCGACGAGGATCTGGCCCA
>JAJYJF010000247.1 GCA_021796375.1 Chloroflexota bacterium
GGCCGGCAGGAGCTGTCTTTACCGCGATGGCGCACTACACCGCCAGCGCCAGCAGCGCCGAAATGACCGCCTACTGCACCTGGCGGGTGAGCGGGCAATTTATCATGCTGGACCCCATGAGAGTACTTTCCAGCCTTACTGCTGCGGGCAGGGCTCCCTAAGAGCACCTCGCAAAATTGAAAATTGACGGCCCCGCGCGGGACATGCTAGAATCATCCCATTACTCAAATTTCATCCCCAGATTCACGATCCCGGCCTGGTCCCGGATCATCCCGCCCGCTTTCCTGAACAACTCATGGATACTGGCCCTGCGGATCCCTCGACGAAAAAACCGTCTCCACCCAACCCGGAAGTCCCCTGGCGGGCAGTCGTTGAGCCGGGAGAGCCTGCCGGACTAGCGGAAGGTGAAGGCTGGTTCCGTAAAGCAGGCGAGTTTCTCCAGGCGCTGGGCCGCATCCGGCTCAGCCTGGCCAGCCTGGTTCTGATTCTGGCGATCAATCTGGTCGTCCTCGCCTCGGTGATCGGCGTCGCCTTGCTGACGCCCAGCGCGCCGGCGCTCCCTCCGCCCGCGGGGATCATCCGCGGGGAGGAGGCGCCGCGGGCAGCCTCCGGAAGCCTCACCGCGACCCCCACCCGGCCGGTACCCTCCCCCACCGCCTTGGCCACGCCGGTTCCGACCCGGACGGCGGCAGCCCAGGCGAGCTTCCCCGGCGAGCTCGGCCAGGGCAGCCTGGTCCTTTCCTTCGCCGACAATACCTACGCGCACCTTTTTGCCTACCAGCCCCAAACCCTCCCCTTCGCCCGCCTCACCGATTCCCCCTGGGACGACATCACCCCGGCACTCAGCCCGGACGGCAGCCGGGTCGCTTACGCCTCCCGTCAGAACGGCTATTGGGACCTGTTCGTCCTCAATCTTGCGGATGGCCGCTCGCAGCGCATCACCGACACCGGCGACAGCGACCGCTCGCCGGCCTGGTCCCCGGATGGAAAATTCCTGGCCTTCGAGACCTACACCTCGGGCCATTCCCAGATAGCGATGATCTCAACGGATGCGCCGGGGAGCGGGGCCACCTACCTCACCACGGGTTCCTCGGAAAACTACTCACCCGCCTGGTCTCCCGCGGGAAGGAAGATCGCTTTCATCTCCTCCAACGCCGGTAAATACAGCCTCCTGATTGCCGATCTGGACCAGCGGGGAAATGCTCTCGCTCGCCCCGTGGGTCCGGTCGAAAAACGCTTGCTCCATCCGGCCTGGTCTCCCGACGGCAGCCATCTGGCCTGGGGTGAGGTCTCCGGGGATGGCTCCCGGCTGGTCGTCTGGAATGCCGGGGAGCCGGACCGGCCTCCTGCGGCGGTGGGCAGCGGCGATTGGCCGGTCTGGTCCCCGGACGGCAAGCTCCTGGGAGCCCGGATCTCGACCCCCAACCGGGATTTTCTGGCCGCGTACGGGTTCCCGGGCGGGCAGCTGGTGCTCCCGCCCCAGCCGCTTCCCGCCCGGCTGCTGGGAATGGATTGGAAGGTGTCTCCGCCCCTGTCCGCCTCCCCGGCCTGGATGAAAGCCCGCGCCGGGGAGCAGCCAACCCCGGTTTGGCAGGATCAGGCGGCGCCGATCGCGATCGGCGCGGACACCCGCTACGGCCTGGCAAATCTGGATGGGGTCTCCGCTCCCAACCCGCAGCTGAGCGACCGGGTAGATGAATCGTTTCGCGCTCTCCGGCAGCGCCTGACCGGCGAGCTAGGCTGGGATTTTCTGGCTTTGCTCGAAAACGCTTTCCAGCCCATCACCTCTCCCCTCCCGCCCGGGATGGAATCTGACTGGTTGTACACCGGCCGGGCGGTCCGTGTGGGCACCGCCCCGCTGGCTGCCGGCTGGATGGTCGTCGCCCGGGAGGATTACGCCGGGCAGACGTACTGGCGGGTGTACTTGAAAACCCGCTACCAAGACGGCTCCCAGGGGCAGCCAGTCGAACAGCCTGCCTGGGATATCGCGTCGCGTTCCGGGGGGGATCCCCTGATCTACGAGCAGGGCGGCACGCCGGAGGCAGCTTTCCCCGCCGGCTACTGGATCGATTTTACCGAGTTCGCTGCTCGATTTGGCTGGGAGCGGGTCCCGGCACTCCCCAACTGGCGCTCGTATTACCCGGGCATGCGCTTCAACGAGTTTGCCCGCAAGGATGGGCTGACCTGGAGCGCGGCGATGCTCGAGCTCTACCCTCCCGAGGCACTCTCCCTGCCCGCCGCGCCGCCGCCCTCCGCGACGCCTGCCCCCGGCCGGAAGGCCAGCCCGGCCACCCCCACCATCACCCCCACCCGGCGCCCGACCTGGACGCCCCTCCCCGGCAGCTAGGATGGGCCCGCTGAGAATGAAGCCCTTACGCTTCCTCCCGGCCGGGATGCTCCTGCTGCTGGCTGGTTTCCTGCCGTTTAGCGGCGCGGTCTCGCGGGGGACAGCCAGCGCCGCCCCCGCAGCCGCTGCAGATTCGCCATCCGCCACCCCCTGGCAGTTCACTTTCCCCACCCCGGCGCCGGCGCCGGTTTCTGCCTGGCGGCCGCCGCTGTACGATGTCCCCTGGGCTCCCGGACCCTACGACCACTTTTACTTCACCCGGCCCATCGCCGCCGACGAGGTGAACTGGCCGCTCGCGGATTACAGCTACGGTGGCATTCAAGCCGGCTCCAACATCGTCCATACCGGGATCGACATCGACGCACCCCTGGGCACGCACGTCCTTGCCGCGGCCGATGGGACGGTGGTCTGGGCCGGATACGGTCTTTTCCGCGGCGCGTATGACACCCAGGATCCCTACGGCATCGCCGTGGCCATCCGCCATCCCTTTGGCTACCAGGGCCAGCGGCTGTATACCATTTACGCCCACATGCGCAAGCTTTACGTACGGGTGGGCCAGGTCGTGTCTCGCGGCGACGCGATCGGTGAGGTGGGGGAGACGGGGAAGGTCACCGGACCGCACCTGCACTTCGAAGTCCGCATCCGCGAGAACGATTATTTCGACACCCGCAATCCCGAGCTCTGGCTGGCGCCGCCCCAGGGCTGGGGCGTGCTCGTCGGCCGGATCATGAGCACGGCGGGGATCTACCTCTACAGCCTGGATATTCTGGTGAGGAACGTGGAAGGCACGCGCTTCTGGACGGTGCGCACTTACGGTCCCGACACCGCCAACCCCGACCCGTACTACCGGGAGAACATGGTTTTATCAGATCTGCCCGCCGGGGATTACATTGTCTGGGTGCCATACCTGGGTATCCGCTACAACCTCACGGTTTCCATCCGGCCCGGGCAGGTCACCTATTTTACGTTCAGCGGGCGCAACCTGTTCCATACCGATCTTCCCCACGTGAGTGCGTTCAGCACCCCCGCCCCTTGACGATTAGAACGGTTGTGCTATAATAGAGCCAGAAACCGGATTTCATCGGGCAAGTATTCTCTTTCGAAGATCCGGGTTAAAATGATCCTGTCGACGGCAGAGGACAAGATCCATCAAGCGATTTTTGATGCTTTTGAACTCGCAGCCTGAAGACGCGCGCGTACGAATGCCAACGCCTGATCGCTCTTTCTAAAACGTTGTGCTGCCTTTCATTTTTAACTTCAGGAGATTCTCATGCCACGAAAAATGACCCCCTCGCCTCAATCCATGCCTCTGGATGATGGCAGTAACGGACTGAACGACGCCCGCCGGGCGGTATTGGACAAAGCCCTGAGCGATATCATCAAGCGCTATGGGGAAGGTTCGATCATGCGCCTGGGAGAAGCGCGGCACATGACCGTCGAAGCCATCCCGACCGGCTCGCTCTCGCTGGATATCGCCCTGGGTGTGGGCGGGATCCCGCGCGCCAGGATCACGGAGATCTACGGGCCGGAATCCTCCGGGAAGACCACCCTCTGCCAGCACATCGTCGCCGAGGTGCAGAAGCGGGGCGGCACCGCCGCCTACATCGATATGGAACACGCTCTCGATCCCTCATACGCGGCGCGCTGCGGGGTGAACGTCGATAACCTGCTCATCTCGCAGCCGGACACCGGGGAGCAGGCGCTCGAAATTGCCGAGACGCTCGTCCGCTCGGGCGCGGTCGACGTGGTGGTTGTCGATTCGGTGGCCGCCCTCGTCCCCCGCTCCGAGATCGAGGGCGACATGGGCGATGCCACCATGGGCATGCAGGCGCGTCTCATGTCGCAGGCGCTGCGCAAGCTCTCCGGCGCAATCAATCAGACCAAGACCGCGGTGGTCTTCACCAACCAGCTGCGCCAGAAGATCGGCATCATGTTCGGCAACCCGGAAACAACCCCGGGCGGGCTGGCGCTGAAATTCTACGCTTCCGTCCGGCTGGACGTGCGCCGCATCCAATCGATCAAGGTGGGGGCCGAGATCGTCGGCAACCGCGT
>JAJYJF010000248.1 GCA_021796375.1 Chloroflexota bacterium
TAGTCGATGCTTAACGGCGCCAGGTGGGCGTTCAGGCGCCCGGCAACCATCCGGTTGCGGCTGGCAGCGCGCTGGCGCAGGTCGGCTAAAATGGGCGCCGTCTCGGGAGGCGCGCTCCCACCGGTGACCCCGATCCCCATATGGTAATCCACCCCTGGCTCGCCGGGAGAGTTGATCTCGCGCGAGGCGAATTCGGGCAGGAAGACGCGCGTCTCCATGCCGGCGCTGCCCCGCATGCCGAGTAGGTCGCATGCCCCGAGGAACTCTTCGACCCCATCCAGCACGTCGAAATCCACGATTCCAGCCAGCCGAAAGCCCTCCTTTTTCGCCAGCCAGGCGACCGCGCTGGGCGAGTAGCCGTAGGCATTGAACGAAAAGAAGGTATGCATGTGGAGGTTGGCAATCGGCTTTTCCGGCGAGACCGGCGCCTGGCCGGAGCGCACGAGGCCGGCGAGCTCCTCCAGCGCTGCCCGGCGCCGCTCGGGGTCGAAAGCGTTCAGGTCCTGCTCGAGGGCAGGCAGCATTGGCGGAGGGTTCACCGGTTCCCCCACAGGTTCTTGCGGTAGTGCTCGTCGGGGCGGGTGCGAATGCGGTCCACCTGCTCAGGCGTCAAAGCGTGCGGCCCGCCCATCGCGTAGCTCCCGGCCAGCACCCGGGCGGCTTTAATCGACATGGCGGTTATGTTCTCAACCTCCGAAGCGGTTTTGCCCAGGGCGATAAAGCCGTGGTTCTGCATCATGATCACTTTGGGCGCCTGCCCCCAGGTTTCCGCGTACGCCTCGATGGAGCGGCGCACAGCCTGCGCGAGCGGCAGCCCGGGGTCGACATACGGCACGAAGGCAGGAGCAGGGCCGCAGTAAACGATCTGGTCGGGGAAGAGCATACGGCTGACCGCCTCGGCGGCGTTCACCGAACACAGGACCGCATTCACCGCGGTTGGGTGGGTATGGCCGACGAAGTTAATCCCGTCCAGCCGCAAGAGCATCGCGTGCAGGAACGTCTCTACGGAGGGCACCGCCCTCACCCCCGGGTCGGCGCGGGCGGCTTCCAATCCCTGGCGGATCTCGCTGTCGCTGAGACGCTGCTGCTCCAGCAGGTCGAGGATGCGGTCGAAGCGGACGCGGACGAGGCCGGCTGCATCCAGCGCGCGCAGCGATGCGCCGCTGGCCTTGACCCAAAAGGTCTCGTCGTCGGCCCGGGCGGAGGTATTCCCCTCGCCGAGGATGGCGTAATCCAGAGAAGGGTCTCCCAGCGTGTGCGACATGGCGATCAGTTGGTCCAGCACCGGTTCGTTCATGACAGGAATCTCCACAGGGAACGAGAAATTTTCAACGGCGCGAGCGCTCGCAGAGCATCTGGCCTGGGAAAGCCGGAAAATTCCGCTTCGCCCGGCGCATCACCGATTTAGCAGCACGCGCTGCTCGTACTCGCGGATGGCATCCATGGCCGCCATCCCGACCGGAACGTTTTGCCCCAGGCAGTAGTGCTCCCAAACCGCGCTCGCCGGCAGGGCTTTCACTTCCTCCTCCAGGGCCAGCCGGCGGGTAAAATCACCCGCGACCTCGAGCTCGCGCAGGCGCTCGGTGGGCTCGAGCAGCGCCACGAGCAGCGCGCGCAGTGTGCTGCGGGCTCCGATGGTCCAGGCGGCGATGCGGTTGATGCTGGCGTCAAAATAATCCAGGCCGATGTGGATGCGGTCAAGCGCGCGGCTGCGGACGACCTCAAGCGCAATCGCCTGCAGGTCGTCGTTGAACACCACCACATGGTCGCTGTCCCAGCGGACGCCGCGCGAAACGTGCAGGAGCAGCTGATCCAGAAAGAGCAGGAGCGCAGAAATTTTATCGGCGATGGTCTCGGTAGGGTGGAAGTGGCCGGAGTCAAGGGTCAGCAGGATGCCGCGGCTCTGCGCATAGCCTATATAGAACTCGTGCGAGCCGGTGACGTAGGATTCCGAGCCGAGCCCGAACAGCTTGGGCTCGACCGCGTCCAGGTTGAGGTGCGGGTCGATCTTCTCCTCAAGGATCCGGTCCAGCGACTGCTCGAGCAGCCGGCGCGGGGCTGAGCGGTCCACCGGGGTGTCTTTGTAGCCATCCGGGATCCAGATGTTGGTCACGCAAGCCGTGCCAAGCTCTCTGCCAAAATAGGCGCCGATCTTCCGGCAGGCGATGCAGTGGTCGACCCAAAACCTGCGGGTGCGCTCGTCGTAGCTCGAGAGGGTAAAGCCGCTGGCTGCCAGGGGGTGCGAGAAAAGAGACGGGTTGAAATCCAGGCCGTGATGCTGCTCGCGAGCCCAGTCGACCCAGCCGGTGAAATACTCCGGAAGCAGCGCGTCGCGTTCCACCCGCCGGGAGCCCGTCTCGGCGTACATGGCGTGGAGGCTGAGCCGGTGGTCGCCCGGGATCAGGCTGTAGGTCAGGTCCAGGTCGGCGCGCAGCTCGCTAGCGTTGCGGGCTTTGCCCGGATAGTTTCCGGTAGTAGCCAGCCCGCCCCCCAGCTGCTTATCACCGGCCTCGAAACCGGCAAGGTCGTCGCCCTGCCAGCAGTGCAGGCTGAGCGCGATCTTGCTGAGGGCATCCATCGCCCGGTCGGTATCCACCCCGAGCTCGGCGTACCTTTCCTTTGCCAGGCGGTAGGCGGCCCGGATTCGTTCTTCATCTGATTGGCTCATCGTCGCCCAACTCCCGTTTTCAGGTTCAGAAGATCGTCTGATTAAGATGCAATGCCTGGCAGATGGCTTTGATTTCATCCGCCGAAAGACCTTCGCCCATTTCGTGGTTGGTCAGGTTCATATATTCGTAGCGCGCGCCGGTTTCGGCGTATTCGATGCGGTCGGCGGCGCGCTTGACCGACAGGTCCGACCGCGCGATCGCCCCGTGCTTGCTCCAGACCACGACGCTGTGGTCGCCAAGCTCGCGGATGGTGTGCTCCATCAGGTCCTGGCTGCCAGGGACGCAGAAGGGGACCACCCCGATTCCCTCGGGTAGGTGCACGATCAGCTCGGGCTGCCAGCGCAAGATATGGCGGTTGAGGGTCTGGGTTTCTTGATAGCGCGGGATGTGGCTGAGGTAGGTCAGGTACGGGGGCTGGGCGTGGACGATCACGTGAAAGTTCGTCCCGGTTTTGAGCACCTGATCATAATGCGCCGCGAGGTGAGTATTGAATTCGCTCGTCAGGCGGGTGAACAGGCGGCGGGGTGAGGTGTAGAGCTGGCCCGTCAGCCCGCCGGGGTCGACGACCAGGCAGCCCAAATTTGCGGCCGGGTCATGGATCACCTCGCGGAGCCTTCGCCCGGAGCCCGTCACCAGGAACAGCTTGCCAGCCAGCTCGGGGACCGGCTGCGGCAGGTCGATCGACTCCGCCAGGGGGAACCTGCGGCGCGGATCCAGCGGCCAGCCGACGTATACGGATATGTTGCCAGCCGCGCCTTCGCTGGCCTCGATTTCTGAAAGGCGGTAGCCCGCCTCACCGATCGAGGTCAGCAGCTCGTCAAATTCAGGATACGGTTTTTCAAGCATTTTTCAAGATTTCCTCGCATAGATATCTGTAGGCGTTTTCCCAGGCCGCGGATGGGCCGGGCTCGAATACCTGCGGTGTGAACGACCCGCGGACCAGCTCGCGCCCCTCGGCGACCGAGCCCAGGCGTCCCAGCGCCACGAGCTGCATCAGGACGTTTCCCATGGCGGTCGCTTCAACCGGACCGGCGATGATCGTGCGCCGGGTGGCATCGGCGGTGAACTGGTTGAGCAAGCCGTTTCGTGAGCCGCCGCCGAAAATGTGAATTGGCTCCAGTTGCCGGCCGAGAACCAGCTCCAGCCGCTCGAGCAGCCAGCGGTAGCGGAGGGCCAAACCCTCCAGCGCCACCCGGACGACCTCGCCAGGCGTCTCCGGCACGGCCTGCCCGGTGCGCGCGCAGTACTGCCGGATGCGGGCGGGCATATCTCCGGGCGGCAGGAACTCGGGCGCATCCGGGTCGATGACCGCCAGGAAAGGCCGGGCGGCGGCTGCCTGGCGGGTCAGCTCGTCATAAGACAGCTCCAGCCCCTGGCGGGACCAGGTGTGGCGGCACTGCTGGACGAGCCACATCCCCGCGATGTTTTTTGACAGGCGCCAGGTGCCGGCGACGCCGCCCTCGTTAGTCAAATTGAAATCCAGAGCCTGCGGGCTGATCACCGGGTTTGGGACTTCGGCGCCCATAATCGACCAGGTTCCGGAGCTGATCCAGGCAAAATCGGTGTTTGAGGCGGGTACGGCTGCCACCGCTGAGCCGGTATCGTGGCAGGCCGGGGCGATCACCGGGATGCCTTCCGCGCCGGTTTCCTCGGCGGTATCCGGGAGCAGGCCGCCCAGCACCGTCCCGGGGGGAATGACCTCCGGGAAGATGCGTGTGGGGAT
>JAJYJF010000249.1 GCA_021796375.1 Chloroflexota bacterium
GAGGCCGACGGCCGCGAGGTGCTGGATGCCACCGTGGGCGGCAAGCTGACGGTTTTTCCCAAGGTGGAGTACGGCAGCCTGTTCAAGTGATGTCGCTACCCAGAGTCTCGATCGTCACCCCGTCGTATAACCAGGCGGACTTTTTAGAGAAGACCATCCAGTCCGTGCTGTCGCAGGATTACCCGGACCTGGAGTACTTCATCGTCGACGGCGGGTCGACCGACGGGAGCCAGGCGGTCATCGAGCGCTACTCCAGCCGGCTAGCCTGGTGGGTCTCCGAAAAGGACCGCGGTCAGGCCGACGCGGTCAATAAAGGCTTCGCGCGCGCCAGCGGTGAGATCATCGGCTGGCTGAACTCGGACGACTGCTACCAGCCCGGCGCGATCCAGGCCGCCGCCGGTGCTTTTGCGGAACACCCCGAATGCGGGCTTGTCTTCAGCGACGCCATCTCGATCGATGGGAGCGGCGAACCATTTAATGTGATGCGCTTCGGCGATTGGGGCCTGGACGAGCTGATGCAGTTCAAGATCATCTGCCAGCCGGGGGTCTTCATGCGCCGCAGCGTGCTGGAGCAGGCCGGCTACCTGGATCTCTCTTACCAGTACCTGCTGGACCACCAGCTTTGGCTGCGGATAGCGCAGGCCGCGCCCATCCGTCACGTTCCCCGGTGCTGGGCCAGCGCCCGCTTTCATGCCGGGGCGAAGAACGTCGCCCATGCGGCCGATTTTGGCCGCGAAGCACACCGGATCGCGGACTGGATGGCCTCCCAGCCCGGGCTCGCCGATCGATACCGCCGCCTCCACCGGCGGATCCGGGCGGGGGCGGACCGCCTGGACGCCCACTACCTGCTGGACGGCGGGCAGCCGGGCGCAGCCCTGCGGGCTTACGCGGCCAGCCTGTGGTTCGATCCGCTGGCGACGCTGCCCGAGCTGCGCCGCATGGGGTTTGCGGCGGCCAGCCTGTTTCTGGATGTCGACGGCCTGAAGCAGGGCTACCTCCAGCGGCGGAAGGCCAACCTTAAGCTGCCCAGGGATTGAACGATGGCGCCCGATCATCCACTCACTGCTCGCCTGAAAGCCGGCCCGATCGCCGGCGCCGCAGCGCTGCTCGGCAGCGCTCTCTTCGCGTTCGGCGTGGCGCTGTTTGCCTACGCCGGCACCTACGCGCGCTACTGGGCGGATGACTACTGCTACTCGGCGACGCTGAAGCAGGACGGCCTGTTCCGCGGCCTGGCAGACTGGTACACCACCTCGGGGAACCGGTTGTCGGCGCTGGCCATGGTCGGCTTGAGCGATCTTTTTGGCCCCCACGCGATCCGGCTGGTCCCGCTGGCAGTGCTCGTCTTCTGGGCGGCAGCCTGGATGTTTTTCCTCTGGCAGGCCAGCCGGGCGCTGGGCTGGCGGACACCCCCATACTGGCTGGCGCTCCTCGCGCTGGTTCAGGTGTTCTTCAACGCCCTGCTCGCCCCGGACCGCCTGCAGACCGTCTACTGGCGCATGGGGACCTACCATTATTCCCTGCCGGTGCCGGTCCTGCTGGCCAACCTGGGGCTGATTATCGCCTTCCGCCGGTCCCGGGGGAGATGGGGCGCCGGCCTGCTGCTGGTGAGCGGCTTCCTCGGTTTTTTCGCGGCCGGCCTGTCCGAGACGTTCGCCGCCCTCCAGACAGCGATCCTCGCCCTGGCCATGCTGGGCCTGCTGGCGCTGCTGCGGGGCCCGGACCGCGCCCGCCAGCGCTGGCAGGGTCTCCGGCTGCTGGCAGCGCCGCTGGCCGGCTCGCTGCTGATGATGCTGGTGATGATCCTCGCGCCGGCGAACTCCTGGCGCCAGGCGGTCTTGCCCCCGCCGAAAAACCTGCTGCTGATCGTGCCGTATTCGCTGCGCTACACGCTCGATTTCATCCGCTACACGCTGCGCGGCCAGCTGACTCCATTCCTGGTCTACGCCGCGCTGGCAGCGGCGCTGGCCCTGCTGGTGGTCCCGGCGGAGCTCAGGCTGAAGCGCAGGGCGCTCTTCCTCGGCGCCGGAATTTCGCTGCTGGTCATGGTGGCCTTGATATTCAGCAGCTTCGCCCCCAGTTCCTATGCCGGGCTGGCGTATCCGGCCGGGCGCGCGCTCATGCCGGGCAGTTTCATTCTCCTCCTCGGGCTGGGCGCCGCGGCCGGGTTTCTCGCCCTGGGCGTGCGCTCCGCAGCTCCAACCCGCTGGCAGCCCTGGCTGGCCGCCGCGGCCCTGATCGTGCTGGTCGGCGGGAGTCTTTACCCGCTCCGCTCGGTCGCCTCGTTCCGGCGGGACGTTGCCCAGCTGGCGCCGCGCGCGGCCCGCTGGGATGCGCGGGACGCCCAGATCGAGACCTCGATCCGGGGGGGCAGCCTGGACCTCCAGGTCAAGCAGACCGACGTCGTCCAGACCCTGGGGGATATCGGCCCCGATCCCCACAACTGGATCAACGCCTGCGCGGCGGTCTTTTACGGCGCGCGCTCCATCACAGCCAGCCCGTGAGGCCGCCTGGCGGGTTAACCATGGAATCAGAGCTCAACCCACCCGAAGCTTCTTCCCCCGCCGCTCCCCGCCGCGCCGCCGGAGCGGTGTTCAGCCGCCCTTCGACCGCCTGGTGGGCGCTGGTTGGCCTGATCTTCGCCGTCGGGCTGGCCGTCCGCCTGTACGCCCTGGGCGACCCACCGGTGGATTTTCACGCCACCCGCCAACTGCACTCCGCGCTGATCGCGCGGGGGATGTACGACGCCGGTAACGCGCAGGTCCCCGGCTGGCAGCGCCAGATGGCCGTCGAGCAGTGGCGCATCGAGGGGGTGATCGAGCCGCAGGTAAACGAGCGCCTGGCTGCCTTGACCTACCAGATTGCCGGCCGCGCCGACCTGCGCATCCCGCGGCTGTACGCGATCCTGTTTTGGATGGTTGCGGGGGTGTTCCTCACCTGGCTGGCCGTGGACATCGCCGGCCCGGCCGGGGCGCTCGTGGCGGCCCTGTTTTTTCTCATCTGGCCCTACGGCGTGACCGCCAGCCGGGCCTTCCAGCCCGAGCCGCTGATGATTGCCCTCCTGGCGGCGGCGCTGTGGGCGGCCGTGCGCTGGGAGAAGCGCGGCGCCTGGGGCTGGGCAGTCGCGACCGGACTGCTGGCGGGTCTCTCGATTTACGTCAAGCCAACCGGCCTGTTCTTCCTCGGCCCGGCGCTGCTTGCGCTCAGCTGGGCGCACTTCGGTATCCGCCGGGTGTTCCGCGAGCCGCAGGTGTGGGCGGTAGCCGCCCTGGCGCTGCTGCCGGAGATCGCCTATTCGGTGGACGGCCTCTTCATCCACGGGTTCCTGACCGGCCAGCTCAGCCTGCGCTTCTTCCCGCAGATGTGGAAAGACCCGGCGTTTTACCTGCGCTGGATCAGCAACCTGGGCCGGGCAGTGCCGTTTGAGATGGCGCTGGTCGCCCTGACCGGCTCTCTTCTGCTCCGCAAGCCCGCTCACCGGGCGCTGCTGCTCTCCATGTGGGGCGGCTATGTCGCGTACGGCATGGCCCTCTCCCACCACATCTCGACCCACGACTACTATCACCTGCCGCTTTTCCCCGTGATCGCCCTTGGGCTGGCGGCGGTAGCCGAAACCGTCTTCCAAAACCTGGGCGGTCCGACCTGGCTGGCCCGCGCGGTCTTCGGCGCCGTCCTGATCGCCGCGCTCGTCGTCAACGGATATGACGCCCGCACGAGCATCAAGCGCAGCGGGGCGGTCGCCCAGGCGCAGGTGTGGGAAGCCGTCGGCAAAGCACTCTCCCCGGGCGCTTCGGTCGTCGCCCTGGTGCCGGATTACGGCGGCGGGCTGAAATACTATGCCTGGATCGACCCGTCCCTGTGGCCCACCTCGGATGACCTCCAGTTTCAATCCTCCGTCGGGCAGGCCGAGAGCTTCCAAAGCCTGTTTAAATCGCAGGTCTCCGGACGCGACTTCTTCGTGGTCTCGATGTTGGATGAGCTGGACCTCCAGCCGCAGCTGAAGCAGGCCCTGGAAAAATACCCCCTGCTGCGCCAGGGGCCCGGGTATATGATCTACGATCTGCGCTCCCCGGCATCCGGCCAGCCAGTCCCCTGATCCCGAATTCCATCTTTTAAGCTCAGCCTAGCTTGTCCCCCAAACCACCCTCGCAACCTTTTCCCGTTGGCTGCGTAAGTCTGGTTAAACGGCCGGAATCCTCCGGCCGTGGTGGCGTTTCGCCAGGCCGGCGCGGATTCACCCGGGGTGGTTCCGGGCGGACGCGGAAATCCTGGTTTATAATCTTCCTTAGGAGACAAACTATGTCCACGAATCGTCCACGCACCGCGATCCGCACCGACAGCGGGTTCTTGCGCGATCTTGTGAACCGGGTCAAGCTGATCCTGAGGCTGATG
>JAJYJF010000250.1 GCA_021796375.1 Chloroflexota bacterium
CCCGGGATGAGCAGCCCGATCCCGATGCAGCAGGGCAGGAGAAGCAGCCCGCCGAGGAACAATCCCAGGTTAAACGCCCACGCCCAGCGGCTGACCCCGATCTCGCCCAGCTCGGAGATGAAATGGTTGAGCGGCGAGTAGCGCTCCCCTTCCCTCCCCCGGTAGACAACGCCCGCCAGCAGCGAGCCGAGGATGGCGACCAGGCTCCCGGAAATTCCAAAAAACTGGATCGCGGATGGGCTGCGCAGGAATGCAATCATTTTCCCCTCCTTGTGCTATTATATCCAGATTACAGGCACGCGGAGGAGCGCAGGGAGGTGAGACCATGCAGGAGATGACGGCGGAGGAGCGCAGGGCATTTTTGCTGTCCGGTCACCGGACCGGGAAGCTGGCGACGGTCCGCCAGGACGGCCGCCCGCACGTCACGCCGGTGTGGTTCACGCTGGATGGGGAGGTGCTCGTATTTACCGTCTGGCATGCCACGGTTAAAGCCGCCAACCTGCGCCGCGATCCGCGGATAGCCTTCTGCGTCGACGACGATACCCCGCCCTTCGCGTATGTGATCATCGAGGGCTCGGCCGTCCTCGACGATCACGCGCCGGACCTGCAGCGGTGGACAACCGCCATCGCGGCCAGGTACATGGGCGCCGGGCTGGCCGATTCTTTTGGGAAGCGCAATGCCGTAGAAGGCGAGCTGCTGGTGCGGGTTTCCCCGTCCAGGATCCTCGCCTACCAGGGAATTTCCGATTGAAGCGGTGACGATCGGCCCATTGCCCCTTCTTTTCCAAGGAACCCCCCATGCAAACCTATCCTATCCCGATGGTCCCCGGCCCGGTGCGCGTTCCGGACCAAGTCCGCAGCGTGTACCAGACCGATTACGGCTCTGCGGACCTGGAGACCGATTTCCTGGAGCTGTATAACCGCACCGAGGAGCGCCTGCGCGCGATCCTGGCTACCCGGAACCCGGTGGTGATCCAGACCGGGGAGGGCATGCTGGTGCTGTGGGGGGCGCTCAAAAGCTGCTTGAGACCCGGCGACCGCGTGCTCAGCGTGGCGACCGGCGTGTTTGGCTACGGTTTTGGCGAGATGGCGGCTTCGATCGGCGCCGAGGGGAAGACGGTCGGGTTCGGCTACGACGAAACGCTCTCGCGCTGGGACCGGATTGAGGATACCATCCGCGAGTTCCGACCGAAGATGATCACCGCGGTCCACTGCGAGACCCCGTCCGGGACGCTCAACCCGCTCGCGGAGCTGGGCGAGATCAAGCGGCGGCTGGGCGTCCCGCTGCTGGTGGCGGATGTGGTGGCGAGCGCCGGCGGCGCGCCGGTGCTGGTAGACGAATGGGGGATCGACCTGGCGCTGGGGGGCTCGCAAAAGTGCCTGTCCGCGCCGCCGAGCATGAGCTTCCTCTCGGTCAGCCCGGCTGCCTGGGAGGTCATCCGGGAGGTGAACTACCCCGGGTACGATGCCTTGCTGCCTTTCCAGGATGCGCAGAAGAATTTCTACTTCCCATACACGCCCAACTGGCACGGCGTGGCCGCGCTGCACGCCGGGGCGGGAATCCTGCTGGCGGAAGGGCTGGAGGCGGCGTTCGAACGGCACAGCCGGGTATCGGCGGCCTGCCGGGAGGGAATCGCGCGCCTGGGCCTCGAGCTCTTCCCGGCGCCGGGCGCGGTCAGCTCGCCCACCGTGACCGCGGTCAGAGTCCCGGAGGGGATTCCCTGGCCGGAGTTGGACCGGCGGTTCCGCGCGCGCGGCCTGGCGGTTGGGGGGAGCTACGGGCCCCTGGCCTGGAAGGTGTTCCGGCTGGGGCACATGGGCTCGCAGGCAGACCCCGGCTTGGTGGAGCAGGCCCTCGCCGCCATCGCGGCGAGCATTTAGCAAAAAAGATGGACCGGCGCCAATTTCCTCGCGCCGGTCCATCCTCGTCTGGCTAGAAATTGCCAATAAACTGGGATGCGCCCATCCCTATGGCATCGGATTGCTGTTCGCCCAATCCGCCCCGATGATCACGACGATATCGGCCGGCGGGTGGGGGTCGCTGCGGTTGAAGACCTGGCTCTGGCTGACGTGCATCACCCCCGCCAGGTACGCAGCGGTAGCCGACTTCCCGGAGTAGTCGATGATGGCCGTGGTATCGTAGCTCGATCCCGCGTCGGCCGGGGCGGCTGTTTTCAACCCCAGGGAAGTCAGGTAATCGCTCGTACGCGCCGCCAGGCCGGAGACTTCCGTGCCGTTCTGGACGGCCACGGTGGCGCTCTCGGCTTTCAGCTGGTCAGCCTGGCTCACGGTTGGCTGGCTGGAAGCCTGGCCCGCCGGGGCTGCGGCCACGGGATGGGCCGGGAAGATCTGGTCGCGCAGCGCGTCGATCTTCTGCATGTCCGGCACCAGGATCTCCCAGCCTTCCGGCGAGTAGGAATCGGTCACCATGCTGTGATCGATCACCCCTTTCTGGATCTGGTTCAGGGGGATGTCCTTGGCCAGCCAGGCGAGCTGGATCGCCTGCTGGAGGCCCAGGGTGGTATGCACGCCGGAAGCGATCAGGTTGTACACTCCGGAGGCATTGCCGATCAGGATGGGCAGGTACTTGGGGTCCATCACGCGGCTGCGGATGGCCAGGATGACCTGCTCCTGGCGTCTCATGCGGTCGAAATCGCCGTCGTTGGTATAGCGCATCCGCGCGTAAGCCAGGGCGACCGCGCCCATCAGCCGCTGCCGCCCGGGTTTGAGCGTGACGGTGTTCCCGGGTCCCAGCGGGTCGACGGTGATCTCCTCGGGAACGTCGATCCAGATCCCATCCAGCTTATCGATCAGCTTCACGAAGGAATTGAAATCGATCACGGCGGTGTAATCGATCTTGATATTCAGGAGCTGTTCGACCGTCTTTGCCGCCAGGGCTGATCCGCCGCCGGGCAGCTTGTAGGCGTCTCCATAAAAATAGGCCATGTTGATTTTCGACGTTCCATAGCCGGGGATGGGGACGTACAGGTCGCGGGGGATCGACATCATCCCGGCGGTTTTGGTGGCCGGGTCGATGGTGAACAGCCACATCGAATCGGAGTGGGGAACGTTGTTGGCTTGCCAGTCGCGGTAATCCAGCCCCATCACCAGGATGGTCACCCGGGTCTTCCCATTCCAGGGCTGCGGGGTCGCGGCCAGAACCGGCTGGTTGGAGACCAGTTTCGCCGGCCCGCCGCCCAGGACGGGGAGGTTGATTTCCGGAAGGTTGAACAGGTGCGACAGGCCGTGCGTCGCGGAAATGCTGCGCGCCAGCAGGAAGCTCAAGATGGTGCCCATCACCCCGACGACGACAAAAGCGATCAGCAGCCAGTACACCAGGCGTTTCAGCGCGTAAAAGGGGTTGAAGCGCTTCTTGGGGACCGGCCTGCGCGCGGCGTTCTGAAAGGGATGGGAATACGGATTGGCGTACGGGTTGGGGTAACCTCTGGGCGGGTAGCTTTTTTGTGGGTAACCTTTTTGAACCGGCATAGATCCACTTCGGCGCATCTTCTCTTCGAACCACCTTTCGGCGATAAGTGATTTCCCGAAAGGTGTTGCAAGACCCATTCCATCTTCAGGCCGCGGATACCGCAACCGCTTGTTTCCTCAGCGGAAAGAATGCCCGCCTCAGCCTGGACCTGACCCCGCAGGCACCCCGCCAGGCCCGGGCAGCGGGATCCGCAGCACCTCTTTCAGCGGCGGGAATTCGACGATCCCGATCGATTCAAGTGTCCCTTCGAAAGGCATGGGAGGCTCCCGGGCGATATCCATCGCGGCGTGCATCTCCCAATCGGCCAGGGCGACGCCCAGCGTGCAGTGGGGCACCCAGGCGCCCGGCAGGTAATGCCGGTTTGGCTCCAGTCCGGCAGGCACCACCGTCCGGTGAAACCGGGTGTGGAGGGCGAGCAGGTCGAAGGTGACGACCGGCGCGAGGAAGATCACACCGTCGCGGGTGGGGAAAACCCCCGCGGAGCTGAAGAGCAGCCGCATCCGGCCGAGCTCGGCTGTGAATCGCAGGAGCGCATCGGGAAAATCGGGCGGGGCCTTCCCATTCCACATCCCGAGGGTCAGGTGCGGCTCGCGGTGCATCTCTTCGGGGATCGGCTGGATGCCGCGCCAGACGAGCTGCTCCTGGAGGGAGCGGATCGCTCGCTCCGTCTCAGGATCGAAGTATACCAGCACCGCGAAAGATATCACCGGCCTTACAAGGTTCATGCGGGGTCAGGATGCGGAGTAAACTTCGAGCAGCTCGGTGACCGCCCGCGGCGCGATGAGCTGCACGTTCTGCTGGATGTCTTCCAGGTGGGCGCGGATCTCGGGCGGGGTGATCCCGGCGGGGGCGTAGACGGTAAAGAGCGCGCTCCGGGTTTGCGGGCGGAAGAGGGTG
>JAJYJF010000251.1 GCA_021796375.1 Chloroflexota bacterium
AGGACGGGGACCCCGGTTTTTAAGCTCCCGGCCTTATCTCCCGCGGGAACCGCGCGGATTGCGGTTAACCGCAATTGTTTTAACTCAAGAAAATATTAAAATCTCCGAAGATCCTTACATGGATTGAGTGCGTCCATTCTTTCCTGCAGTAAAGTTGTTTATCCATCCTTTTACGCTTTTATCAAGATTGGAAATGCTGCATGGGCGAGCCTGTTCGGGTCTTGATTCTCGAAGATTCCAACCGCGGCGCCGACCGGATCCTGCAGGAGCTCCGGCGGAGCGGTTTCGACCCGGATTGGACCCGCGTGGAGGCGCCTACCGATTTTCTCGCCGCCCTACGCCGCGCCCCGGATGTCATCCTGGCGGATGACGAGCTCCCCGGGTACTCCGCCCTCCAGGCGCTGGATGCGGCCGGGGAGAGCTGCGCGGGCGCGCCGCTGATCGTCATCGCCGGCGCGGCGGATGAATCTCGGGTGGTCGAGTGCATGCAGCGCGGCGCCAGCGACTTCCTGGTCTGGGACCGGCTGGGCCGCCTGGGCCCGGCGGTGAAGCGCGCCCTGCAGCGCGGCTCTTCCTCCCGCGCCTCCCGGCAGGGCGAGACCCAGGCCAGCCTGGCGGGGAGCCTGCTCGCCCAGGCGCCGGACGCGGTTTTTTCGACCGACCTGCACTACCAGGTGACGAGCTGGAACCCCGGCGCGGAGCAGGTGTATGGCTGGCCGGCGGAGGCCACGATCGGCCGCAGCACCGCCGAGATCATCCCGCTCTTTTCCCCCGAAGCCATGCAGGCGGTGGAAGGCGTCTTGAAATCCAGGGGCGGCTGGAAGGGGGAGCTGGCGCGCCGGCGCAAGGATGGGTCGGTCGTCCGCCTGCTCTCCTCCATCACCACCATGGTCGACGGACAGGGCCGGCCGGGCGGGTACGCCTGCGTCGACCGCGATCTTTCGGACCCGGGGAAGGCCCGCGAGCTGAGCCTGCACTACCAGCTCCTCTCGGAAGAGGGGCGAGACATGATCCTCTTCGTCCGCCTGCGCGACGACCGCATCCTGGAGGCCAACCCGGCGGCAGCCCGGGCTTACGGCTATTCCTACGAGGAGCTGCTCGAGCTGACCCTGGACGACCTGCACCACCCGTCCAGCTGGGAAAACCTCCCGGAACAGCTCGAGCAGGCCGGCCGGACCGGGAGCCTGTTCGAGGCGGTCCACGTGCGCAAAGACGGCTCCGCGTTCCCCGTGGAGGTCAGCGCGCACGGCATGGATCTGGGCGCCGAGCGGGCGCTCGTCTGCCTGGTGCGCGATGTCACCGAGCGCAAGCGCGCCGAGGAATCGCTCCGCGCCGCCAACGAGCAGCTCAGCGCCATTTTGAACGCGTCGCCCGTGGCCATCATCGCCGTCGACCGGGGAGGCCGGGTGACCACCTGGACCCCTTCGGCCGAGCTGATGTTCGGCTGGCAGGCCGGGGAGGTCATCGGGAAGTTCTACCCGCTGGTTGACAAAGCGATGACCCCCGCCTTCCTCGACCAGCTCGACCGTTCGAACGCCGGGTTCAACGTCAACGTCTCCTTCGCCCTCCGGCTGCGCAAAGACGGCTCCTCGATTCCGGTGGCCGCCCGTTCCGCGCCGCTGCACAACGCATCCGGGGACGTCACCGGGACGATGATCATCCTGGAAGACATCTCGGAGAGCCTGCGGACCGCCGAGGCCCTCCAGCAGTCCAACGCCCAGCTCGGCGCCCTGATCGACGCTTCACCGCTGGCGATCGTTTCCCTGGACCGGGAAGGGCGGGTCGTCACCTGGAACGCGCGCGCGGAGGAGATCTTCGAGGTCCCCGCCGGGGAGATGATCGGGAGACTCTTCGACGGCCAGGCGGCGCAGGAGCTGGAGCGCTTTCAATCCGCCTCCCGAGCCAGCGCCAGGCGGGATTTTTTGACCGTCCAGGATATGGTGCGCGCGCGCAGGGACGGCAGCCAGATCGAGCTCCGGATGTACGCGGCGATCCAGCTCGGCCCCAACGGGGAGCCGGCCGGGATCATCGGGATTTACTCGGATATCACCGACCAGCGCCGGCAGGAGCGCGAGCGCGAGACGATCATCCGCGCCGCATCCTCCCTGCGCATCGCCGAGAAGTCCGCCGAGATGTTCCCGATCACCCTGGAGCAGCTGGATTCCCTCCCGAACCTGAAATCCGCGGCGATCGGCCTGTACCTTCCGGGCACGAGCCAGTTCAAGGTCGAGCTGGCGCGGGGCGAATGGAAGCCCCTGACCGGGAAGATCACCGGCCCGGCGACCAGCCTGGTGTGGAGCGCCATGCGCGAGGGCAGGCCGGTGGGGGTCAGCGCGCAGGCCGCGGAGAGCGATCCGCTGCTGGCGCCCTCTGACGAGATCACCTCGGTGCTGGCGGTGCCGCTGATCGCGCGCAACGAGGTGATCGGCGCGGTGTGGGCCGGGGGCAGCGCCCCCTTCCAGAGGAACGACCTGGTCACCGCGCGGGCTATCGCCGACATCGCCGCGAACGCCATCTACCGGGCCGGTCTGTTCGACCAGATGGAGCTGGCCTACCAGCGGCTGGGCATCCTGCGCACGATCGACCAGGCAATCAGCTCCTCGCTGGATCTGCGCCTGGTGCTCGACCTGCTGATCAACCAGATCACCTCCCAGCTCCACCTGGACCGGGCGATGATCTACCTGTATTTCCCGGCCAAGCAGTCCCTGGAGTTCGCCATCGGCAGCGGCGTGCCCACCAGCGGGTTCGTCAAGCGCAGCTTCCGGCTCGGGGAAAGCCACATCGGCCGGGTGGCGGTGAAGCGGGAGCTGGAGTACACACCCGACCTTTCCCAGGTGGACGACGAGTTCGGACGCCAGATTTACACCTACGAAGGGTTCGTCACCTATGTCGCTATCCCGCTGATCGCCAAGGGGCAGGTCAAGGGCGTGATGGAAATCTTCCACCGCAGCAGGATCGATCCCGATCTCGATTGGCTGGATTTCTTGAAAGCCCTGGGGACGCAAACCGCCATCGCGATCGACAACGCGGAGCTGTTCGGCCAGCTGCAGCGCGCGAACACCAACCTGACGCTGGCCCTGGATTCCACGCTGGAGGGCTGGTCGCGCGTGCTGGACCTGCGCAATAAAGACGTCGCCAACCATTCGCAGCTGGTCACCAGCATGGCGCTGCGCATCGCCTCACGGATGGGCATCCCCGCCACCGAGCAGGTCCACATCCGGCGCGGGGCGCTCCTGCACGACGTCGGAAAGGCCGGCATCCCGGATGAGATCCTCTACAAGCCGGGACCCCTCAGCGCCGAAGAATGGGACCTGGTGCGCCGGGGGCCGGAGTCGGCAGTGGAGCTGCTGCGGTCGATCACCTACCTCCAGCCGGCGATCACCATCCCGGCCTTCCACCACGAAAAATGGGACGGCTCCGGCTACCCGCACGGGCTGAAGGGGGAGCAGATCCCCCTGGCGGCGCGCATCTTAGCCGTGGCTGACGTCTGGTACGCCCTGCAGGAAGACCGCCCCTACCGCCCGGCCTGGTCGCAGGCGGAAGCCCTGGAGTACTTGCAGCAGCAGCGCGGGGTCCAGTTCGACCCGCGCGTGGTGGACGTTTTTCTGGAAATCCTGGAAAACAGCTCGGAGACGAACGAGGTGTACTCGAACGTCCGCTGATCTTCAGAAGCTGCCCTCCCCGGGGAGCTGCAGCCGCTCGATGAACAGGATCCCGGCGCCGCACACCACCATCAGGATGGTGGACATCGCCAGCGCCTGACCGTAGTTGAGCGCTCCCGGCTGCGATAAAAAGCGCGCGATCGCGATCGGCAGGGTCGGGTACTCGGGCCGGGCCAGGAACGACGTGGCCCCAAATTCCCCCAGGGAGATGGTAAAAGCGAAGACCGCGCTGCCGATCACCGCGCGGGCCAGGATCGGCAGGTCGACCTCCAGCCACACGCGCGCCGGAGAAGCCCCGAGCACGGCTGCCGCCTCGCGCAGCCGGCGGGGGATGGATCCCAGCGCCGGCTGGAGCGTCCGCACGACGAACGGGATGGCAACCAGGCTGTGGGCCAGGGGGATCAGCACCGGGGAGGCGCGCAGGTCGAGCGGAGGTCGGTTGAAGGTCAGCAAAAACCCCAGGCCAAGCGTCACCGCGGAGGTCCCCAGCGGCAGCATCAAAAGCGGATCGGCCCAGCGGTTGATCGTCGCAGGGCGGTTCAGGGCATACGCCGCCAGCAGCCCCAGGCTGACGGAGATCAGCACGGTGGCGCCCGCGTAGCCCAGCGAGTTCCGCACCGCATCGATGGGCGGGACGTAGAACAGCGATTCCCTGCGGTTGATGAACAGCTCCCGGTAGAAATCGAGGGTCAGCCC
>JAJYJF010000252.1 GCA_021796375.1 Chloroflexota bacterium
GGAGAAAGCGGCCGAGGTGCTCGAGAAAGCCCGGGCGCAGGCGGAAAAAGAAGAAAAGACCCGGGCGCGCATCCGCGAGGGCAAAACTGTTGAGCAGATTCTGGCCGAATTCGGCCGGATGTAGCAAAACCATCTGCGAAGGAGAAAATACGATGGCTGAAAACGAACGCGCGCGATTGGAACGGCTGCAGCAGAAAATGGCGAAGGAAGGATTGGACGCCCTGATCTGCCACCTGCCGGAAAACGTGGTCTACCTCACCGATACCTGGCCGCACCATGGTTTCTCGGTGGCGGTTCTCCCTCGCGAGGGGAAGCCGCTCCTCTTCCTTCCGGAGGTTGAGGAAGGATATGCCAAGCGGGAGTGGGCCGATATCGCCCCCTTTGGATGGGGCCTGCTCAAGGATGGCGACCTGTACGAAAACTACCGCCGCCTGATCTCGGGGGCATTTCACCAGCTCGGGCTCAAGGGGAAGAAGGTGGGCGCCGATCTCGGTTTCGAGGTGATTGCCCCAACCTACCGGGCCGCGGAGCCGGTCGTTCCCTCCGGCCCATGGCGGGAGCTGCTCCACAACCTCTTTGCCGCATCCACCCTCGTGGATGCGACGGACTTTCTCCAGGGGGTCCGGGCGGTTAAGACCGGGTACGAGCTGGAAAAACTGCGCATCGCCAACGAGATTGCCGAAATGGGGATGCGCGAGGCACTGGCCCACCTGAAACCGGGGATGACCGAGATGCAGGTCGGAGCGCTGGTCGAGTACAAGATCCGGGCGGATGGACCCGGCCACAAGGGCGCGCGGCTGGTTCGCGCAGAGGCGGAAGTGGGCGCCGGGGTGTCGGGGACCTACAAAGGCACGCTCCTGGTCCCCTCGACGGGCTACCGGCTGCAGGAAGGCGACCTGGTCATGATCGAGCTGGCGACCCAGGTGGACGGCTACTTCTCGGACCTGACCTGGATGGGCGCGGTCGGCGGCCCCAGCCCGCGGCAGAAGGAGCTGTATAACACGCTGCTGGAAGCCCAGCAGGCCGCGGCGGCCAAGATGTGCCCCGGGAACAGCTTCGAAGACCCCGACCGTGCGGCTCGCGAGGTGCTCGGGAAGGCCGGCCTGGCCGGCTACGACCCCCACATCACCGGCCACGGGGTAGGCCTGCGGTACCACGAGTTTATCCCCTTCCTCGCGCCCGGCTCGGTCGGGACCCTGGAAGAAGGCATGGTCTCCAGCATCGAGCCCGGGATCTACCTCCCGGAGGTTGGCGGGCTGCGCATCGAGGACAACGTGGCGGTCGGCCCGAAGGGGCCGGTGTTCCTCTCGACCCCGCGCCAGCCCTGGTAGCGCGCGAACCGCGGCACATGTTTTTGAGAAGGAGAATGGGATGAAACTGAAGGACCGGGTTGCTGTTGTTACCGGCGCCGCCAAAGGCATCGGCTGGGGCATCGCCAAAGTCTTCAGCCAGGAGGGCGCCAAAGTCGTCGTCGTCGATTGGGACGAGCCGAACGGGGTCAAAACCGCCCAGGAGATCAGCCAGGCCGGCGGGGAAGCCATCTTCGTTAAATGCGACGTCTCCCAGGAAGACCAGGTGGCCGCCATGGTCGAGAAGACCTTGCAGGCTTTTAGCCGCGTCGACGCGCTGGTCAATAACGCCGGCGTCGGCGTGTATAAAACCTTCACCGAGGCAACCATGGGCGATTGGGACCGGGCGCTCAACGTGAACCTGAAGGGCGAGATCCTGTGCTCGCGCTACGTGGTCCCGCACATGCTGGCCCAGGGCAAAGGGGCCATCGTGAACATCTCTTCCGTGCACAGCTTCCAGACGGTGAACGGCGTCGCCCCGTACGCGACCTCCAAAGGTGGGGTTTTCGCCCTGACGCATGCCATGGCGATCGACCTGGGCCCGACCATCCGGGTGAACGCGATCGCCCCGGGCTGGGTCTACACCCCGCTCATCCAGAGCATCTTCGACAGCTACGACGACCCGGCGGCCCAGCGCGAAGCGGTGGAACGCCGCCAGGTGTTGAAGCGCATTGGCAAGCCGGAGGAGATCGGCTACGCAGCGGCATTTCTGGCCAGCGATGAAGCCAGCTTTATCACCGGCACGCAGCTCTTCGTGGATGGCGGCCTGACGGCTCAGCTGGAATCCTGGTAGCTCGGGGCGGCCTGTTCGTCCGGGGAAGGACCTGGAAGGAAAGGTGGGGTCAACGATGGCAGACGCGAACGCATTGGGGGATATCACCAAGGACGATCTGGCCGGTTTTGCCGGCAAAGGCGCCGCCTTTGTTGCGCTCGGAGAAACGCTGGTTCGCGATACCCCCAGCGACCAGCAGCGTCTCGAGCGCACTAGCTCGGTCAGCATATCGCTGGCTGGCAGCGAATACACCCTGGCCATCATGCTTGCCAGGCTGGGTATCCCTTCTGCTTACATCACCCGCCTCCCCGATAACCCGTACGGCTGGATGATCCGCGACACCGCGCGCAGCCAGGGGATCAACACCGATTACATCGCCTGGGCGCCCAAAGCCGAACCGGTGGGACGCTTCCTATACGAGCTGGGCCGCACCCCGCGGAAGAGCATCGGCTGGTACCAGCGCATGTACTCCGCGGCCAGCCGGTTGGGTCCGGGGATGGTCGATTGGCGGGGCGCGCTGCAAGACTGCCGGCTCTTTCACACCTCGGGGATTACGTTTGGACTCGCCAACCACAGCCAGTACGAGCGCAACTACCTTCTGGAAACCTTCGAGGAAGCGCTCTCCATGAAGCCGCGGGAATGCATGGTAGGCCTGGATTTCAACTACCGCGCCACGCTGTGGTCGAAAGAACAATGCCGGGCGGTGATGACGCCGCTGGTAAGCGGTCGAGTAGACGTCCTCATCACCACCATCGAAGACATGGCGGCCGTGTATGGCATTGGCTGCGGGCAGTGGACTCCGGAGCAGATCGACAAAGGCGAGGTAAGGGAGATCAGCGATCAGGACCTGCGGGCGTTTGCCGGCAGGGTGGGCGAATTATTCAAAGTGAAAGCGGTCGGCCTCACCATTCGCTATCCGGATACCTTTGAGCAGCACCGCTGGGAATCCGCCGCGATGGATGCGCAGGGCCATTTTTATCGCTCGCCCGCGGTCCGCTCGATGTCGCTCCTCGATCGATTGGGGGGAGGAGACACCTGGAATGGGGGCTTCTACTACGGCCTGCTTACGGCAGGCTACGGGGCGCAAGGCCTCGAGAAAGGGGTTCTGGTCGGAGATGCAGCCACCCGGCTTAAACAAACCTTGATGTTTGACCTACCGATTGTGACTAAGGCTGAAGTGCGCGATTTAATGAAGGAGGATATTGCAGGCGGCGGGAAGCGCGTCTCCCGCTAATCCCCCCTCACGGATTACTAGATTCCCCGAATCTAAGATCTATTTCACTGCCAGGTTTGAGCAAGAAAAGGAGAGAAAAATGAAGCGCAGTCTGTATTTGGTTTTGAGCCTGTTGCTTGTTGGCGCCCTGCTTGCGGCTTGTGCCCCCGCAGCCGCGACGACGACCTCCCAGAGCCAGCCAGCCTCCAATCAACCGGCGACGTCCAACGAGGAGTACATCTATGTTTCCGCCATGGGCAACCTGGAATTCTTCAACGCCCATAAATATGGCTGGAAGTGGGCCGGCGACGTCCTGGGCGTCAAAGCGACCTATGTGGGTCCAGCCGATGCCGACACCAACGCCGAGGTAGCTGCCTTTGACCAGGCGATCGCCAAGAAACCGAAAGGCATCGCCGTTTTCGCTTTCGACCCGGTCCTAACCCCGGAGATTAACAAGGCCGCCGATGCCGGTATTCCGGTTGTGACCATCCTCGGCGACCTGCCGAATTCCAAGCGGATCGCCTTCGTGGGCTCGGACCAGCACGACCTGGGCTACACCGGCGGGAAGAAGCTGGCTGAAGCAATCGGCGGCAAGGGGAAAGTGGCTATCCTCAGCCTGCCCGGCACCGCCATGTTCGATGCGCGCGAGCAGGGCTTCCGAGATGCCTTCAAAGAATACCCGGGGATTCAGGTGGTTCAGGTGGGCGATACCAAGGCCGATACGGTGACGGCGGTCAACGTCGCGAAAGACATCATGCAGAAGTACCCAGACCTGGTCGCCTTCGTCGGGACCGACTCCACCGCCGGGATTGGAGCTGCTACCGCGGTGAAAGAGGCCGGTAAGGTCGGGCAGGTCAAGACGGTCGCTATGGACCGCAACTCAGACGTGCTGCAGGCCATCGCGGACGGCACCCTCACCGGAACGGTCGCCCAGGATGACGCCGCCATGGCCTTCTGGGCCCTGCAGGTGCTGTATAACTACCAGCACCACCAGGCTCCCCTCACCACGGATAACGC
>JAJYJF010000253.1 GCA_021796375.1 Chloroflexota bacterium
GCGTGGGGGACGGCAGGACCGCCTGGCATCCTACCAACAGGACGGCCAGGATCAGAATCCATTTCCCCTTCCGCGGACCTCGAGCCATGGGCGTGTATCCCTTTTTAGATGAACGGTATAATCAGATTGCCCGGGTTAATTTTACCTGAGAACCCCGGGGATGGTTTTTTTTATTGAGAAGAGAAGAAGAACAGTATGGAACCGCGTGAAACCAGGGGGATCAGCGGGCAATCGGTCCGGGGATGGGTGCTGGTCATCGGGATCCTGGCGATCCTGGCAGCCGGGGTTTTCCTGATCGTGCAGACCTTCCAGCGGATGACGGAGAAAGCCCTCCAGCCGATCACCGCGGGCGGGCAGAGCCTGCAGACGCAGGTGGCTCACCTGCTGGAGCCCACGCCGACGGTGATCCCGGATCCGATCGCGATCCTGCAGGCAGTTAAAAACCTTGCCCGGCTGGAGACCATCCAGTATACGATTGAGAAAGTGATCACGGCTGAATCGGCGCAGGGCCCGTTTGCGTTTCTGTTTGGCGACAAACTGATCCTGGTTGCCCACGGGTCGGTGATCGCCGGCGTCGACCTGAGCCGCATCAAGCCGGGGGATATCACCCTCAGCGGCGGGGTGGTGACCCTTCGCCTGCCCCCGCCGGAGATTTTTGTCGCCAGCCTGGATAATCAGAAATCTTATATCTATAACCGCACGACCGGCGTGCTCACGCATGGAGATGTCAACCTGGAAACGACCGCCAGGCAGGCGGCTGAGCAGCAGATCCGCCAGGCGGCTCTGGAGGACGGGATCCTGGCCCAGGCGCAGATCAATGCCGAGTCGTTCTTAACCCATCTGATCACCAGCCTGGGTTACCGGGATGTGGAATTTATTGAGGCTATCCCCTTACCGACCTTGATGCCAACCCCCATCGATTAACCGGCGGGCCGCTCGCGGGCTGGAACGGTGTTTGCATCTCTCGCCAGGAGAGGATCGGCATCTGCCGCCCTGGGAATGAAACCGGGCGCGCCGGTATTATGTTAAAATAGCTTTCCTGCAGTCGCCGCAGGCAGTGGATAATTATGGAAAAGATAATTGAGATCGTAAAACCAACCGCAAAAGATATCGAGTTCGTCAAGCCCCGATCTTCCGTGGAGATTCACCTTCCGGACAGCCGGGTTTTATCGGGACCGCGGAACACACCGGTCGGAAATTTCATGGCGGCGCTGGCCGAGGAAGCTCTGGCGCCGATCGTCGGGGCGGTGGTCAATGGGGAGCTGCGCGAGCTGACCTTCCCGGTCGAGATGGATGCGAGAGTCCGCCCGGTGACCATGGCGGACGCAGACGGCGCCCGGATCTACCGCCGCAGCCTGACATTCCTGCTCGAGGCGGCTTTCGAGGAGCTGTTCCCCGATGCGTCCGTCACCATCGATCATTCCGTTTCCTTCGGCGGGTTCTACTGCCACATAAACGGCCGCCCGCCTCTCGCCCGCGAGGAGCTCGCCCAGGTGAAAGCCCGGATGGAAGAGATGGTAGAGGCAAACCTGCCGTTCCTGAGAAAGACGGTCCCCCTCAGCGAAGCCATCGAGTATTTCCAGGCCAAGGGGATGTCGGATAAGGTGCGCCTGCTCAGCTACCGGCAGAAAGATTTCCTGATCCTGTATGGGCTGGACGATCACCGCGATTACCAGTACGGCTACATGGTGCCGTCGACCGGCTATCTGAAATGGTTTGGGGTGTTTCCGATGGGGGAGGGGTTTGTCTTGCAATATCCCCGCCGGCATTCGCCGACCCGCCTGCTGCCGATGCCGGAATATCCCAAACTGCTGTTAGCTTTCCGGCAGTACGGCGCCTGGTTGGAGCGGCTGGGGATCGCCAGTGTGGGCGCCTTGAACGATGCCATCCGCGATGGCCGGGCCCGGGAGGTCATCCTCGTGGCAGAAGCGCTCCACGAGCAGCAGGTGGCGGAGGCTGCCGAGAAAATTACCAACCGGCGCGGGAAAGTGCGCGTCATCCTGATCTCCGGACCGTCTTCCTCGGGGAAAACCACGTTTTCGAAGCGGCTGGCAGTCCAGCTGCTGGCGCAGGGCCTCAGCCCGTTTGCGCTGGAGCTGGACAATTACTTCGTCGACCGCGAGCAGACGCCCCGGGACGAGGCCGGCGAATACGATTACGAATCGATCCACGCGCTGAACCTGGCGCTGCTGGACGAGCATATCCGCCGGATGATCGCCGGCGAGCAGGTCCAGGTCCCGCGCTACAACTTCAAGGCCGGAAAGAGCGAGCCGGGAGATGTGGTCCAGCTGAAACCGGACCAGATCCTGATCATGGAGGGCATCCACGGGCTGAACCCTGCGCTGATCCCAAACGTGCCGGCGGAGCAAACCTTCCGGATTTACGTCTCCTGCCTCACCCAGCTGAACCTGGACCGGCACAACCGGATTTCGACCACCGATACCCGCCTGCTGCAGCGAATCGTCCGGGACATGCGCGAGCGCGGCTACACGGCGCAGCAAACCATCGGCCGCTGGGAATCGGTGCGCCGCGGCGAGAAGCGCAATATCTTCCCGTTCCAGGAGAACGCCGACGTGATGTTCAACTCGGCGGAAGCTTACGGCATCTCGGCGATGCGGCCGCTGCTGGAGCCCCTCCTGCGCCAGGTGCCCTACGGCACCCCGGAGTATATCGAGGCCAAGCGCCTGCTTTCGCTGCTGGAATGGTTTCTCCCCATCGAAAACCTGGATGCCATCCCGGACAACTCCATCCTGCGGGAGTTTGTCGGCGGATCGAGCCTGCGGGATTTCAAGCTCTGGCAGGGGTAGAAGGTTCCGGAATTAAAAATCCCGCGCGCCGCGCGGGATTTTTAATCCTGGCTGCCAGCACTAACCAACCGGCAGCTTCACATGTTCGGTGAGCACGCTTGCCAGGCGAAGCATCCCCTCCTGGATCAGCTCGTCCCGAGAATAAGAGAAGTTTAACCGCATGGTATTCTGGTGACCGCCGTCCGGGTGGAAGGGCCCGCCGGGGACGAAGGCTACTTTTCTCTCGATGGCGTCCTTGAGCAGCGGGCCGGTATCGATATCCGGCGGGGTGGTCACCCAGAGGAAGAGACCGCCCTGCGGGTGAGACCATTTCACACCGGCTGGCATCATTTCTTCAAGAGCATCGATCATGACATCGCGCCGGTGAGAATACAGCGCGTTGATTTCCTTGACATGCTGGTCAATGAACCCACCCCGTCCGACCTCATAGGCGATGACCTGATTGAAAGTCGAGGTATGCAGGTCGGTCCCCTGTTTGGCCTGCACCAGCTTGCGGATCACCTCTGGCGGCGCGACGACCCAGGCCAGCCGCAGCCCCGGAGCCAGGGTCTTCGAAAAAGTGCTGAGGTAGATCACATTGCCCCGGTAGGTGAAATCCGCAATGTGGTTAACCTGGCCGTCCAACGTAACCACGGAGGGCAGGTGCTCGCCTTCGAAGCGGAGCTGGCCGTAAGGATCGTCCTCGATAATCGGCACGCCATACCGGTCGGCTAGATCGACCAGCTGGTAGCGGCGTTCGAGCGACAGGGTAGCGCCGGTCGGGTTTTGGAAGTTCGGCAGAACATAAATGAATTTTGGCCCGGTGCGGAGCGCGCTCTCCAGTTCATCCGTCCGCATCCCGTTTTCGTCGGAAGGAACCGGAATATATTCCGCGCCGTAGGCATTCCAGGCTTGAAGAGCGCCCAGATAGGTCGGCGATTCAACCAGAATGCGATCTCCCCGGTTGATGAAGATTTTGCCAAGCAGGTCAAGCGCCTGCTGCGATCCGGTGGTGATCATGATATTTTCCGGCGAGATCGAAATTCCGTAACGCACCGAATGCCGGGCGATCATCTCCCGCAATGGGAGATAACCCTCCGTAGAACCGTACTGCAAAGCCTGCGCGCTGCAATCGCGCAGGACACGTTCGCAAGCTTCCCCAAACTCCTTGACCGGGAACATCTCCGGGGCGGGCATTCCCCCGCCGAAAGAAATGATATCGGGCTGTTCGGTCAGTTTGAGCAGCTCCCGGATGGTTGAGCTGGTCATCCGCTGGGTGCGCTGTGCGTAACGATAGTCCCAAGGGGTTTGCATAAACTTGTTCTCCTTAATTTACCGAATCGACACAGACAGGAATTCTGACCAACGCGAATGGGTATTCTCGACGGGTCGCCTCCTCACGACGGTATCCGGACCGTTTCAAACGCGGGTTTCGCCTTCTGATCTTTTTACCTCCCCACTAAAGATTCTGCGCGTCCTTGCTTAAGAAGCATGTTGCGGGCGCTGGGTGCGCCCGCAACTGCTAAATCAACTTTTATTCGGGGAAGCGGCTGATAATCCTCGC
>JAJYJF010000254.1 GCA_021796375.1 Chloroflexota bacterium
CGCCCTCTACGGCATGGGACGCTCAGCAGATGACCGGTGGGGACCGGCGGTCGTCAAGATGTTCAACCACCCCGAGTCCTCCGTCCGCGAAGAAGCGGTCAGGGCGGCAGGCGAGCTGGAGCTGGCCTCCGCTCGTGACGCGCTGATGGATCTCGTCGGCGATGAGCCGGATGAGAACGTCCAGATGGCGGCGGTATGGTCGCTCTCGCAAATCGGCGGAGCCGAGGTCCGGCCGCTCCTGGAGAAAATGCTGGACCAGGCTGAGGATGAGACGGTTGCCGAGATCTTCGAGGAAGCCCTCGAGAACCTCAGCTTCACCGAAGAAATGGCTGAATTCGAAATGTTCGACTTCGACCTGGACGAGGGAGGCCCGTCCTCCGGACCGGACAGCGGCGGGGAGCCTAAATCGGAACCCAAAAAGCGCGGCAGCCGGAAGCCCAAAAAATAGATCCAGCGGGGGATTGGATATGTCTGAGCAGGAACAGGTTCGCCTCCACGTGACCATTGATGGACGCGTCCAGGGCGTCGGTTTTCGCTATTTCGTCCTCGAAAACACGCTTCCGCGGCAGCTCACCGGCTGGGTTCGCAACACCTGGGATGGCAAAGTAGAGGTCACGGCGGAAGGCCGCCGGAAAGACCTGGAGCGGCTGCTGGAATTGGTCCGCCGAGGACCGCGGGCAGCCTCTGTGACCGCTATCGATCAGGAATGGCTGCCGGCGACGGGGGAATTTTCTCGATTCGAGGTCCGCGGGACTTCTTAACCCGGGTGGTTCAGCCTCCAGGCCCGGGCCAGCCGGTCCAACCAGGACCGCACGGCGGCGGGCGAGCCGAGGGCATAGCCCGCATGGGTCTGCCGGGTTCGCGGGCGGACTACGATGCTGATCCCTCCCAGCTGGTTTACCTCGGCAAACCCAGCCTCGTCCTTGTCATCATCCCCAAAGTAAATTGGCAGGGCGCCCGCGAGCGGGAATTCGCTGTAGATTCGCGCGACCGCGGCGCCCTTATCGGTGCTGGTCGGGCTGACCTCGAAAAACCGGTCTCCGCCTAAAAAATGGAGCTCTTTCGGGAGCCCGACCTCCAGCGCCAGCGCCCTGGCCCGGTGAATCACCCTGCGGGCATCTTCTCCCCCGGCATCTCGGGCGTGGATGGCGAGCGTCCAGGTTTTATCTTCCAGGTAAAAGCCGGGTTTCCCGGCCAGCAGCCGCAGCCAGGCGTTTTTTATGGACTGCAAGGACCCCAGGACCGGCTCGAGATGGGCTGGTTCCGAGATGACCCCCTCCGGCGAGCGGATCTCCAGCCCGTAGGTCCCGGCCAGGGCGACGCCCTGGACCGGTACAAGTTTGAGGATGTGCTCGAGCCTGCGGCCGGTGATAACCGCCACGCGCACGCCGGGCAGACCCGCGAGGGTTTCGACTAGCCGGATCACCCCGGGGTCCGGGATGACCGTATCCGGGGTGGGCGAAAACTCGGCCAGCGTCCCGTCGTAATCCAGGAACAGATACAGCGCTCCGGCAGCGGCAGCTCGCTCCAGCAGCTCCGCGCCTGCGGCCGGGAGCTCAGCCTGCCTGTGCATCCCGGAGGAGGGGGAGGATATCGCGATCGAAGATCGCCTGCCAGGTGAACCCCTGCCTGACTTTGGCTTTCATCGCGAGGCTGCGGCTGGAGCGCGCCCATTCCAGGATCTGGCGGGAGATTGTCTCGGCGGGCATCCCGTCCGTGATGAGGTGCACGGTAGCCCCGCCAATTTCCACGCTGGCGGGCACCGGTGTGGAGAAAACCGGCAGCCCCAGCAACCCCGCTTCCAGGACGGGCATGCCGAACCCTTCGCGGCGGCTGGGCATCAAGACCGCGTCCGCGATCCGGTACAGCTCGGCGACCGCCTGCGGCCCGATCGTCAGCCCCTCGCCACCCGCAGATCCCAGCTCGAATATGAAACGCACCTCCTCCTGGACCCCCAGGTTTTCACGCAGGTCGAGCAGGCTGGAATAATAGAGCATCGACTGCTCGTCGTGCGGATCCGGGGGGCCGGTGACGATAAACCGGCAGCGGAGGCCGGATGATTTCAAAGACCCGGCCACCCGGCAGGCCAGCTCCAGGTTTTTCGCCTGGGTAACCCTCACCGGCAGGAGCACGATCAGGTCGCACCTCCACAAATCCAGCTCGCGGGCGATCCGCGTCGAGACCGCGGAAAGCGAATAGAAGGCCTCCGGCGAAACCCCGTTATAGATGACCCGGATGGCGCTCTCCGGGCAGCCGAGCAGGCCCGCCAGGGCGGCGCGGCGCTCCTGTGAGACCGCCACATACTGGACCCGCGGGTCGAACCGGCGCAGCAGGTCCCATGGGTAACCGGGATGCAGGGCTGGCAGGGAATGCTCGCTCGTCCAGCTGATGTCGTGCACCCAGGCAACCGGCTTCCAGGGGCTGCCGCGCTCGATGAGCGACCACAGGGCAGCGGTCAATGCCATGTTGAAGTGCTTGGTGAGGACGTTGTGGATCATCACCGTGGAATACCCGGAGAGCGCTTCGCCCAACCGGGACGCCAGACCCCGGACAGCCGGGTCGAACCCGGGCGGAACGGTCCCTTCGATCAGGCTCGCATTCATCTCCAGGACCTTCGGGTTCTGAGAATCCATCTCCGGGATGCAGACGTAGCCGGTCCCTTCCGGAAGTGCGCCTGCGTCCCCTCGCCCGCTGATCACATCCACCGGATAGCCCGCCCCGAGGAGAACCCGCGCGTGGGCGGATATCACCGCCTCGACCCCGCCCACCGTGGGCGGGCTGGAGTAGTGAACGAGCGCCGTTTTGGAGATCTGCTGCATGGCCGCTAGAGTTTTAACTTTTGGATCTCGCCCAGCTGCCAGCACAGCCAGGTCTCGATATCTTCTTTTTCGATGCTCTGCTTGAGGATCGCTGCCCGGCGCTGCCGTTCGGATTCGCTCATGACCAGCGCCTGGTGCAGGCCTTCCGCCGTGTCGTGGATGTCTACCGGGGAGATGATGATCGCGCCTTCGCCAAGCTGCTGCGCGGCCCCGGTCCGCTCCGATAGGACCAGGACCCCGTTGCACTCATTGACGATCGGGCCCTCTTTGGCTACCAGGTTCATCCCATCGGCAATCGAATTGACGAGCAGGACATCGTAGATTTGCAGGGCAGCCACCGCCCGCGAGTAATCCTCGCCGAGCAGGACGCGAACCGGCTCCCAGTCGCCGGTGCCGTACGCGGCGTTGATCCGCCCCGCGGCGGCCATCAGCTCGTCCAGGTAGGTCTGGTACTCGGCTACCGCCATCCGCGACGGCACCAGGAGCGCCAGGAACTTCACTTTTCCGCGCATATCCGGATATTTTTCCAGCATGGCAGAGTACCCCTGAAAGCCGCGGACGATATTCTTGCTCGGCTCGCTGCGGTCTACGCGCACGATCACCTGCCCACCAGCGGTATACTCTCTCAACTGCTCGCGGTGCACGGCCACCTCATCCGACCCGGCCAGCTCGCGCAGCGCATTGACGTCGATCGAGATCGGGAAATCGCGCACGTGGGTGACGTGCTTATGATATGTGACCTTGCCTTTGTGGTAGGTCACCCGCGCGCCCGGCAGGTAAGATTCGACGGTCCGCAAAAAATTCAATGCGTCGGCGCGCGTCTGAAATCCGAGCAGGTCGACGGAGCATAATCCTTTGAGAATGGCTTCCCGCATCGGGGGCGGCAGAAATCCCCAATCTTCCGTTCCGGGCCAGGGGATGTGAACAAAATAGGTCATGGTCACCCGCGGCGGGCGGTGGAGGATTAATTGTAAAAAGGTGGGGGCAAGGTAAAGCTGGTAATCCTGGAACATCACCACCGTTTGCCGGGGATCTTTCTGGATCTGACGGGCAATCTCCTCGGCGAACAGCAGGTTCATCTCAACGTATCCGCGATTCCAGGCCTCCCAGGTGGCTGCATCGATCGTCGGGGAGCTGATGAAGCTCCACATGGAGTGCTGGATAAACCACAGCAGCGGATTGGCAATCGTATTGTAGTAGCTGTTATAGATCTCTTCGTCCGGGGTTAACAAATCCAGCTGGATCTGCTTATTATCCTCGCCCACGGGGACTTTCACGTGCCGGATCTCCCGATCCAGGTCGCTGCCGGCGACCGCGATCCAGGTCATGTCTACCTGGTGGGCGAGCCCCATCAGCGCCGTCACCAACCCGCCCCCGATGTGCTGGTAGATCATTTCGCCTTCCGGCCCGGGCTGCAGCGTGACCGGACCGCGGTTGGCTGCGACGATCAATGCCCTGGATTGTAAAACCTCCCGCTGCAGTGAGGCGCAGCGGCCGGGCAGACTACTTTTATCCGGGTT
>JAJYJF010000255.1 GCA_021796375.1 Chloroflexota bacterium
CCATGACGAGAGCCTGCACGTATATTATTCCTATCTGCTCGCCACCGGCAAGGGCTACGTTCACAACCCGATGATGCACGGACCGCTGCTTTTCGAAGCGACGGCTCTCATGGATGTGCTCTTCGGCGCCACGGATTTCACCTCGCGCCTGGTCCCCGCGCTCCTGGGCATTTTCCTCGTCGTGGGGATCCCGCAGCTGTTCAAGCCCTGGCTGGGGAAATGGGGGGCGCTGGCGGCTTCGGTCTTCTTCCTGATCTCGCCGTTCGTGCTCTACTACGCCCGCTATATTCGCCACGACCCGATCGTGATCGTCTGGTTGCTGCTGCTGGTGCGTTTTATCCTGGACTACCTCGAGACCGGACGCGAGCGCGGGTTGATCGGCGCCGCCATCGCGCTCGCGCTGATGTTCTCCACCATGGAGATCACATTCATCTACCTGGCGATCCTGGCGTTTTACCTCATCGTGCGGATCATCCTGGTCCACGGCTTCACGTGGGCGGCGATCCGGGCTTCCCGCGAGTTCGACCTGCTGGTGGTGCTGGCATCCCTGGGCGCGTTTTTCTCGTCGCCGGTGGCGCTGCTGATCCTCAACCCGATCTGGACGCGCCTCACCGGCGCCCCATTCGTGGCCGTGAGCGAACTCTCGGTGCAGGGCACGGAGTGGGCGGTCGGCGCCACCCGGGTCCGCATGGTGGCGCTGCTCGCGGTTTTCTGGATGGGGGCCACCTATCTCGGCCTGTGGTGGGATTGGAAGCGCTGGTGGAAGCTGGCGGTGATCTTCGGCGCGATCACCCTCACGCTCTTCACCACCTTCTTCACCAACCCGGCTGGCCTGGGCACGGGCTTTGTGGGATCGCTGGGCTACTGGCTTTCGCAGCAGAACGTGGCCCGCGGCGGCCAGCCCTGGTACTACTTTCTGATCATCCTGCCCATGTACGAGTACCTCCCCCTGCTCGCGGGGCTGGCCGGGGGGATCCTGTTCCTGGCCCGCCGTCGGGTAGCGTCCGCCGCGGAACGGAATCTGCTCTCGCTGGTGATCGTCTGGGGCGCGGGGATCACGATCGCGCTGAGCATCGCCGGGGAAAAAATGCCCTGGCATACCGTGCAGGTGATCATTCCGTACATCCTGCTCGCGGCCTGGCTGGTCGGGCAGGCGGCCGATTGGCGGAACCCGGCCGGGATATTTGGGTCTGGCCGGGCGGCACGGGCAGGCGTCCTGGGGATCACCGCGATCCTGGCGGTCATGACCGTGCGGACGTCTTATTACACCAACTACGTCAACTACGATTACCCGACGGAGTTCGTGGATTACGCGCACGGGGCCCCGGGGGTGGATTGGGTGATGCAGGCCATCCAGGCGGCCGGGCAGGTCACCGGGGAAGGGAAGAAAATTTCGATCGCCTACGACAGCGACGCCTCCTGGCCGATGTCGTGGTACCTGCGCAACTACCCGGGCAGCGTCTTTTTCGGCGCCGCGCCCTCCCGCGAAAACCTGAACGCCGAGGTGGTCCTGGCCGGTCCGGACGACTGGACCAAGGTAGATGCGCTCATCGGCCAGACGTATACGCGCTACGAGTTCATCCGCATGTGGTGGCCGATGGAGGATTACAAAAACCTCACCTGGAACCGCATCCGGTACGCCGTCACCAACCCCGCGATGCGTTCGGCCATCTGGCAGATCTTCTGGAACCGGAATTACCAGCCCTACGCCGCGCTGACCGGGGAGGACTTGAACCCGCCGTCGGCGTGGCCGCTCCAGGAGCGGCTGCGGATCTACATCCGCAAGGATATCGCCGGCCGGCTGCCGGCGCTCGCCATCACCCCCTACCGGCTGCCGGACCTGGCTAAGCCTGTCGACGCCTATGCGGGGGTGCGGAAAGACGTTTCTCCCCAGGCGGTCTACGGCCTGAACGCAGGGCTGACCGCCCCGCGCAACGTCGCGGTCGGGAAGGATGGGCGCATTTATATCCTGGATACGGGCGCCTCGCGGGTGGTGATGCTGGATGCGAACGGGAAGGAGCTCAAAACGTGGGGCGGCAAATCGCCCGACCCGCAAAAACCGGCGCCCGGGACGTTCAACGAGCCGTGGGGGATCGCCGTGGACAGCCAGGGGAACGTTTTCGTCGCGGACACCTGGAACCACCGCGTCCAAAAGTTCGACGCGGACGGCAACTTCTTGCTGGCCTTCGGCGCGCCGGGGCAGGCATCGCAGGGGCCGGCGTATTTCTGGGGACCGCGCGGGGTGGCGGTCGATTCTCAGGGGCGGGTGTATGTTACCGATACCGGGAATAAGCGCGTGGAAGTCTTCGATGAGAGCGGGAAGCCGCTGTTTGGTTTCTCTACCGGCGGCCAGGCCCAGCTGGACGAGCCGGTGGGCATTGCGGTCGGCACGGATGGGCGCGTCTACGTGGCCGACACGTGGAATATGCGCGTAGCCGTCTTCAACTCGGACGGCCAGTTCCAGGGCTCGTGGCCGGTCCAGGGCTGGAACAGCTCATCGCTGGATAACAAGCCCTTTATCGCCGTCGACGCTGAGAATCGCGTTTACCTGACCGACCCGGAGGGCTACCGGGTGATCGTCTTCGACGGCAGCGGGAAAGCGCTGGCGGAGTTCGGCCAGTACGGCCCCGAGCAGAACTCGTTCGGCATGCCCAACGGGATCGCGGTTGGGCCGGACGGGAGCCTGTGGGTCGCCGACGCGGGCAACAACCATATCGCCCACTATGCGCCGCTGTTCGGGAAGTAGCTACCAGGCGTAAACTTTCGACGGGGAGACGCGGATGAGCAGGTTCTCCGGCGAGTGCATCCACTCCTGGGGGTCGGGAGCCTGCACGCCCTCCTCGCCCAGGTAGCGGGTATAGATCTCGGCCGTCTTCCGGACCAGGAAATCGGACGGGGCCCTGACCAGCTCGGCAAGGCCTTCGAAAAGCACCCCGGAGATCTCGCCGCCGCCGGTGACCTGATCGACCACCACCGCGCAGCGCGGATTTTGTTCCAGAATGCGGATCTTGCGCGTGCTGCGGTAGGAGCTGATCCACAGCCGCTCCCCATCCCACTGGTACCACACCGGGACGACATGCGGCTGCCCTTCGGGCAGCGACGCGGTCGCCAGGCGAGCGAGCAGCGGCTCTGAGAGCATGGCGGTGTGTTTTTCCGAAATGTTGAACCGGAACTTCTCTTGTTCGGACATTTACACTCAGCCTTTCATCAAGAACCCTGAGATCAGAGCCGCAGCGATTCGCAGGTCAGGCCGCCGTCCATCTTGCGCGTCTCCGAGTTATCCAGCTCCACGAGGGGGAGCCCGAGCAGCCCAAGGAGATCGCGCGTCCGGGGAAAGCCGCTGGCGACGAGCAGACGCCCATTCAGGAACAGGCAGTTCGCCGCCGGGGCTTCTTCAGGCGGCACGACCAGGCGGCGGAAGGGTTGGAACTCCGGGCAACCTTCCAGCTCCGCGGTGAGGAGCAGCGTGTCTTCGCCGGCGGCCGTGACGCCGGTTTTCAGGTGCAGCCCGCGGGGGACCGGGACCGCCGAGCAGGCGTACCCGAACGGCTCGAGCAGAGCTGCCAGCTGCCCGGCGCCGGCCGGGTTCGTCCGGCTGGACAGCCCGATGAACACCCTCCGGCCCACGACCAGCACGTCGCCGCCCTCGAGCGTCCCCGGGGCCTGGATGCGCGCAAGCGGGCGCAGCCCCGCCAGGGCCGGCTCGATGTGGGCGGCTTCCCCCCGGCGCGAGGGCGCTCCCGGGCGGGTGATCACCGCAATCTCGGGGGTGATCACCGCCACATCCTCGGTGAAGTAGGCGTCCGGGAATCCGGGCAGCGGGTCCAGCAGCTGCACCGCGAGGCCTGCCTCGCGCAGCGCATCCAGATAGCTGGCATGCTGGTGGAGCATGCGGTCAACCTCCGGAGCGCCCAGCCCGGCGGTGGTCAGCCCCTGGGCGAAATCCGGCCCGGGAAGGCGGCAGATGGCGCGCGTAAATTGCATGGCTCCCGGATCGATCCTCGCGATAATATAAAGGTCCATCCAGCGGCCCCCCGGGCGCAAGACCGGTCGGTCTTTGCGCAGGCCGGTCTTCACGGCGACCCCGGCGGAGGCGGCGTTCTCCGGCTCGATCAGCGACACCAGGCGGCGCAGGCCGAAGCGGTGGAACGCCGCTTCCCGGAGGGCGGCGGCGGCTTCGGTGGCGTAGCCTCTCCCCCAGGCGGAGGCAGTGAATACATAAACCAGCTCCACCTCGTCCTGGCCGTCGATTTGCTTCTCGATCAGCCCGCAGTGCCCGATGACCGCCCCGCTGGCCACTTCGACGACCGGCCAGAGATCCAGCGCCGGCGGGTTCTC
>JAJYJF010000256.1 GCA_021796375.1 Chloroflexota bacterium
ACGCCACAGGGAAGTGATCGTTCCTCCGCTGGTATTCCTGGCCATCTCGGTGTACACCTACGTGGCTTTCTTTGTCGCACCGTACCCCGGCTTCGAATTTAACCGCGGGTCGGGGCAGGTGACGGCCCTGCAAACGGTCCAGAATACGAATCCCCGGCTGAAGGTCGGCGACTACCTGGAGAAAATCGGTCCGGCCAGCCTGGAAGAGTTTAAATCCAACGCGCATCTGGCCTTGTTCCAGGGCTACCGCCCGGGGGAACAGGTACCCCTGGTGGTAAGGCGGGGGAACCAGCGGTTTACCCTGAACTGGACCATGGTTGGGCCAACGGTGGAGACCGTGCGCACCCGCCTGATGGATGTATGGTGGCTTGCCTATGTGTTTTGGGCGTTTGGGACGGCCGCTTACCTGTTCGTCCGCCCGCGCGACCGGCGCTGGGCGCTGCTGGTAGCCTTTAATTACCTGACGGGGATCTGGATCGCCTCCGGCGTTTCCTCGATGTGGGCCGTGTGGGGCAGCGATTCGGTCTTTCGCACCACGCTCTGGTTCGGGATGGCGGTCGGGGTGCATCTGCACTGGGTCATTCCCCGGCCGCTGGCAAAGACCTGGCGCTGGGCGCCCTGGCTGGGCTATCTGGCTGGGGCGGCCCTTTCCGCCGCCGGGTGGTTCCAGGTTCTTCCCGCCTCAGCCCTGTATTACGGGGTATTCCTGGCGACCACCGGCTGCCTGGGCCTGCTGATCGCCCACTACATCCGCCAGCCGGACGTGCGGAGAACCACCACCATGCTGCTCTCCGCGGCGGTATTTGCGCTGCTGCCAGCCGGGATTTTTTCACTGATCCATTTAGCCAACCAGACGGTGTACTCCAGCCTGATCGTCGCCACGCTGCCCATCCTGCCGGGGATGTATTTCTATACGCTTTACCGCCGGCAGGCCGGCGGGAGCGAGCTGCGGGCCAACCGCATCATCTCCCTTTACCTGTTCTTGATCGCCGTCGGCACGGCGGTGATCACCGCCCTCTCTGCTTTACACATTGGCAATAACTCCGCCAGCACCGCCTCAAAGCTGGAGGTCGTCATCGCGCTGGTGATCTCGCTGGTCGCCGCGCTGATCTACCCGCGCTTCGAGCGCTGGGTTCAGGAACGGCTGCTCGGCATCCCAATCCCACCGTCGCGCCTGATGGTCAGCTTCGCCGCGCAGATCGCCACCAGCCCCGACCCGCAGCAGCTGGTGGAGCTGCTGCGCGATATGGTGCTGCCCAGCCTGATGGTGCGCCAGTCCGCGCTGCTGACCTACGACGACGCCGGCAAGCTGTCTCCCCTCTACGTGGATGATCTCGATGGATTTTCCATCCCCTGGGACGCGTGCCTCCAAAAGCTCCTCGAAGGCAGCGGTCAGTACCGCAGTCCGGTCCAATCCCAGGCAGACCACCCCTCCCTCGCCTGGGTGCGGCTGGTCATCCCGCTGGTCGCCGGGAACCGCCAGGTGGGGATCTGGATCCTCGGCCGGCGCGACCCGGACGATCTCTATGCCCAGGCCGAGATCCCGACCTTCCAGGCGCTGGCCGACCAGACGGCGATTGCGCTGCTCAACCACAAGCAGGCCGAGTATCTCAGCCGGCTCTACCAGGCGGATATCGACCGCCAGGAAGACGAGCGCCTGCAGCTTGCCCTCGAGCTGCACGATGGGGTTCTCAACCAGCTGGGCATCCTGGCCCTGGCTGCGGACCAGCGCAACGCGACTTTTGAGAACGCTTACCAGTTGGCCGCAACGAATATCCGCCAGATTATCAGCGGCCTGCGCCCAACCATGCTGAACTACGGCCTGCGCACCGCCCTGGATGAGCTCGCAGATGAGGCCCCATCCCAGGCCAAGAACCCGGTCGAGATCTATATCGAGGTGCCGGAAACCGAGATCCGCTATCCATCGCAGGTCGAGCTGCACCTCTACCGGATCGCCCAGGAGGCGTGCAAGAATGCCATCCAGCACGCGCAGGCGAGCGCGATTCACATCTCCGGATCGCTGCAGGCGAGCTGGTTCGACCTCGTCATTGCCGATGACGGCAAGGGGTTTCAACGCAGCCAGCAGCTGAACTTGAACAGCCTGCTCGAGCAGAAGCATTTTGGCCTGGCGGGGATGATCGAGCGAGCCCAGCTGATCGGCGCCCGCATGGAAATTTCATCCACGCCCGGCAAGGGAACCCGGGTGCGGGTGTTTGGCCGGGCAACGGCCTGCTAGCGGCAGAATTGCATCAATCTTCCTCGCGGTCCCGGCCCAGGCTCAGCTCCGAGCCGCCCGAATCCTTATAGCCCGCCGCCCCGCGGCTGCCCTGTCCCCAGGAGGCTTCGCCGTGGGAAGCGGCGTCGCCGGGCGCATCCTCCGCCAAGGCCGGGTATACCCCGGAACCGCCCACCTCATCGGTCCGGCCCTTCCCGCCGCCCGGCACTCCCGGATCGTTCCGGTCGCGCCCGCCTTCTCCAGCCCCCATCACCGCCGCTGCCTGGCCGCGTTCCCCGACCTCGGAAAACAGGTCGATCATCGCCCGGTTGAACGCCGGCAGGTCCCGCGGATTGCGGCTCGTCACCCAGTTGCCGTCCCGGATCACTTCACGGTCCTGCCACCTGCCCCCCGCATTGCGGATATCATCCTGGAGGGTGTAGTAGCTGGTCAGCGTTCGCCCGTCGACCAGGCCCGAGGAAACCAGCAGCCAGGGGGCATGGCAGAGGACTGCAATCGGTTTTCTATCTTGATCGAAGCGGCGGGCAAATTCTTGCGCCGCGGAGACCATGCGCAGCTTGTCCGCGTTCAAAACCCCTCCCGGGAGCATCAGGGCGTCAAAATCATCGGGGTTGGCATCCTCCAGCGCCCGGTCAACCTTGAAGACATCGCCTTTTTCAGCGTGATTGAACCCCTGGACCTGCCCCGGCTTCACCGAGATCAAAAAGGTCTGCGCGCCGGCTTCTTCCAGCGCCTGGCGCGGTCCGGTCATCTCGACCTGTTCAAAATCGTCGTTGACCAGGATCGCGACCCTCAATCCATCCAGTTCTTTCTGTGCCATATATCCTCCGGCTTGAATTTTTCCATATCTTTTTCTACCGGCCCGCTTCTATTTTCACAATGGGGAGGTTGCCCCCAAACCACCCGGGAATCCCCCGGGCGAACCGCCCGTTCCGGCATCAGGCTTGCGGGAATTTCGAAAATCGATTATTTGGTATTAATATGCTCTTATGCTATAATCTTTATATAGTTGCCAAAGATTGTAAACTTAGTGACTTTTCAACTGAATAGGGTGGAAATCTGGTCCGAGCCTTTCCGAGATCGCCAATACCGAGCCTACCTAAGAATCGAGACCGTTATTCGTTGAATTAATCATTTCTGGCTTTCAAAGCTGCAGGGGAAATAAGAATCGCTTTGAAGTTTCCAATTAAAAAATGGAGCCACATCAATGATTCTCAGTCACACCCGAAACGGCTTACAAGCTCGCTATTCCCAGACTGAACCTCTCTGCCCACCTGCCTCCTCCGTGCCGGTAACTCATCGCGGGTTCGCAACCGCGATTTAATTTGATTTGGCGAACCACCCCTCATAACCATTCCACTCGCGGGGGATCCGGATGCAACAGGTCTTTCCTCCTTCCAGCAATTTCATCGCCCGGGCAAGCATCGCTGTGGTGATCCTTTTCCTCGGGGCGGTCGCGGTGGTAGCGACCTTTTTCTACCCGCGCTCCTCGTCCGTCACCGGGGTCGGCGATGCCCCCACCCAACCCGTGGCTTTCCCGCACTCGCTGCACGTGGGAGCCTGGGGGATCGACTGCCGCTACTGCCACATGTCCGTCGATAAATCCAGCTATGCCGACCTGCCCCCAACGCAGACGTGCATGAGCTGCCACAGCCAGGTGGCCACCACGCGCGACGCGCTGGCCCCCGTCCGCCAGAGCTACCAGACCGGCCAGTCGATCGCCTGGAAGAGCGTTTACCAGCTCCCGGCGTACGTCTACTTCAGCCACGACATCCACGTGAACAAGGGTGTCGGCTGTGAAACCTGCCACGGCCGCGTGGACGAGATGACCCAGACCATACGGGTCACCCCGCTGACCATGGAATGGTGCCTGTCGTGCCACAACAACCCGGCGCAGTACCTCCGGCCGGTGGCGGACGTTACCGTGATGGGCTACAAGCCTCAAGGCGACCAGCTGACCATCGGCCGCCAACTGATGCAGGAGTACCACATCCAGCCCACCTCCCTGCTTACCACATGTTCAACCTGCCACAGGTAAATGCATGCGCAATGAGCTTCCTCCCTCCCCGATCAAAGCACCCCTGGATATCGACGGCCTG
>JAJYJF010000257.1 GCA_021796375.1 Chloroflexota bacterium
GCAACCTGTTCCAGTTTTCCGCCGAAATCAGCGGCCGGGCAGCCACGCACAGCGTCGCGACCCTGCAGCCCGTCGCCGCGGACGAGCTGCTCCAGGCCCACCTCCAGGTCGAACCCGGCGAGCCGCTGCTGGCGCTCGAGGAGAATTATTTGACCGATTACGGCCGTCCGGTTTTTTGGGGCCGGACGGTTTACGCGCCAAAATTCATCCAGCTCCAGGTGCTGCGCAATTCCCATCGAACCTCCGAGCGCATCTCGATCTGGTAAGAAAGGATCCCGGGACAATGGAAGCCAGAGAAAAACTCCGCAAGTCGATTATCCCTGCCGCCCGATGCCGTGCAGCCTGGCGACCGACTTCATCTTTACCCCGACGACCCCATCCTCGACCGGAGGGCGATACCCGCGTCCGGATCCGGCGGTCCTGCGCCAGCTTCCAGGGGAGGTCCAGCAGGAAATTCCGCTGCTGCGTGAAATAGATGCTGCCTGAAGGGCCGCTATCCATCCGAGCAAAGGAGGAAGATCGATGAGCGATCGGAACGACGCTCGCGTGAAGGTGTGGGAAGCGCTGCGAAAGGTGGCGCTTCCCGACACCCGGTTTCATTTTGATTTCAGCGAATTCATCGCGGATTTCCAGGGAAGCGATCAGGCGACGGCCCGGCTGGCAGCGATGGACTGCTACCAGCAGGCGCAGGTCGTTTTTATCACCCCGGACAACTGCCTGGAAAAGCTGCGCAGCCAGGCCGTGCGGGACCGGAAAGTGATGCTGATGACCACCTACGGCATCCGGCGCGGGTTTGTGGAGCTTGCGCCGGGGTCCGTCTCGGATGGGCTGGAGGATTACGCGGTCCTGCTGGATGCCATCGAAAAAATCGGCCGGCATATCTCCCTCGAGGAGATCCAGCGCCGCTACCGGATCGACCTGCTCGTCACCGGGGGTTCGGCGGTAACCCGGGCAGGCGCGCGGTTTGGTAAAGGACACGGCTTTTTTGACATCGAGTGGGCCACCCTGTATTCGTTAGGGGTGGTGGATCCCGCCACCCCCATCGTCGATGTCGTCCACGACTGCCAGATCGTCGACGAAGCGCTGGATGTGACCCCCTTTGATACCATCTGCGACTACATCGTCACCCCCACCCAGGCCATCCACGTCCCTGCTCCTCAAAAGCCGGTGGGCGGCATTTACTGGGACCAGCTGGCGCCCGGCATGCTGGAGCACATTTCCATCCTCCCCGAGTTATTGGAGCTGCAAAAACTGGGCAAGCTCCGGCCAGAATTAGCCCAGAAGGAGGCGGATGTTTGATCGAATTTAAAAATAGAACTGACTTCCACCCGGGTTGATCCCTGACGAACCGGGTTCCGTTCTTCTATTTAATTCTGATTCTGTGAGAATGGAGGCTTACCATGTTAGCGGAAGACAAGTATACACAGCCCAGGTCTCAAACCCGCTTCTTTGTCGTCTCAGCCATTTGGGCAGCCGTCATTATCCCCCTGGCCTGGCTCAGCAGCACGTTTCTGTCCATTCCGGGCGCCTTTGGGGCCGGTTATTTCTGGCTTCCCCAGATGGCCATGCCGTTGGGGGCGTACTTCTTTGGACCCTGGGGCTGGCTGGCCGCCGCGGTGGGGACTTTTCTGGGCGGGATGATCTCGGGAAACCCCCTGCTGATTAATATCGCCCAGAACCCGATCCCCGCGTTTATCGGGAACGCGCTCCTCTTCTGGGCCATCCTCAGGCTGTTCCGCGTCCACGTGGGAGAGGGCATGGATTACCGGAAGACCCGCTCCATGCGATCCATCATTATCGTGGCGCTGATCACCGTCGTGCTGGCGGTCGTGGCCGGCTACCTGATCGGCCTGGCCACCACCGCGCTTAAAATTGACGCGAACTGGGGCTATCTGGTGGTTTTCTTCCTGACCATCCCGGCCTGGTTCGCGTTGGGGGTGCCGGTCAACCGCCACGTCATCATCGCCCTGGTCGCCATCATCATCTCCTCGCTCCTCAGCGCGGTGATGGGAGCCTACGCCTGGCAGACCATCGGCCAGATGGGTGTCAGCGCCTGGGCCGTGGTGTTCCCGGGTTGGGCGCTGGGGGATATCGTGGCGGGCAGCCTTTCCATCCCCTTGATGTGGACGCTGGTCAATGAGATCGACAAGCGCGGTCTGAACTGGAATTCGAGCCGTTGATCCCGGAGGGATCTTCCAACCTGCCCGCCGGGCGGTTCCGCGGGCAGGTTGGGCGGCCGCGCACAAGGACAATTTTATGGAGAAGAAATCGGGTCTGGGCTGGCTGTCCCCAACGCCGCGGTTGATCGTTTTTATCCTGTTGAGCATCGCATTCACGATCAGCCAGAGCTGGACGGCGATCCTCGTTTCATTCGCGATCGGACTGGCGCTGCTGGTCGCCGGGAGAAAATATCCCCGGGCAGCCCTGGTGGCATGCGCGAGCGCCGGGATTTTGACGTTTCTGGGAAACGCCCTTTTTGCCGGGCAGGCGGCCCAATATACCTTCTTGTTTTTTGGGGTCTCCCGGGCCAGCCTGATCAACGGGCTGCGGCTGGGGATGCGCATCATGGCCATGATCCTGCCGGCCATCGCTTTCATCGCGGTGACCCCCCTGCCGGAATACCTGGTGGCCTTCCGCGGCCTGCGCGTCCCCGCGGCGGTGGAGATGTACCTGACGGTGGTGCTGCGCTACGTAGACATCCTCTGGTACGAGATTCAGATCAGCATGAAAGCGATGGCCATGCGCGGGGTCAACTGGGAGGGAAGCGTGAGCGAGAAGGTGCCCGCCTTCCGCCGCCTGATGCTCCCGCTCATCTTGCGGATCTTCGAGCACGTGGACGGACAGTCCCTGGCCATCGACAACCGGGGCGGCATCTCCGTCCGCCCGGAAAGCCTGGAGGTCCCGGCCGGGGCAGGCATCTCCATGCACAACGTGTACGTGCGCTACGACCGCGGGAATGATCCGGACGCCAAGCACGCCCTCGCCGGGATCGACCTGGAAATCGCGCCGCGGACGACCAGCGTGCTCCTGGGCAAGACCGGTTCGGGCAAGTCCAGCCTGATGCTGCTGTCCACGGGGCTGATCCCCAACTCGGTCGGGAGGATGAAAGGCCGGGTGGAGCTGTTCGGATACGACACCCAACAGGCGCCGCTCAACCGGATCGGGCTGCTCGCCCGGCTGGTGCTGACCAGCGCCGTCCAGGGCCTGGTCGGGCTGACGGTGCGGGACGAGCTGCGGATCAGCCTGCGGGCCGTCCCCCTGGCGGGCGAGCAGGTGCAGGAGGCCATGCTCCAGGCCCTGCGCAGCGTCGGGCTGGACGCAAGCTTTCTGGACCGCCTGACCCTGGGACTTTCCGGCGGCGAGATGCAGCGGGTAGCCATCGCGTCCGCGCTGATTGCCCACCCGCGCCTGCTGGCCCTCGACGACGTTACCATGCAGCTCGACCCGCGCGGCAAGCGGGACGTGATCGCGGCCCTGCGCGGCCTGGCGGGCGAGAAAATGACCACCGTGATGAGCGATTCTCAGGTCAGCCTGCTCATCGAGCAAGGCGACCGGTTCATTTCGCTCGAAGCCGGCCGGATCGCCCGCGACGCGGACAGCCTGGAGGTCGAGACCATCCAGAAGGCCGGGCTGCGCATCCCCCAGATGTGGGCCCTCGGCGCACGACTGGGGATGGACCTGCCCTTGCGCGCTTCCGAGGCGGCCGGCAGCCTGCGCGGCCTGGCAATGACGGCTCCGGCAGTCCCGCCAGGCTCCCACCCGGAAGGCGCGCCGCTCGTCAGCACCGATCAGATCACCTACACCTATCCCAACGGCCCCACCGCGCTCAAGGGAATCAGCGTGTCGTTCCACCGGGGGGAGTTCGTGGCTATCTTGGGCTCGAATGGGTCCGGGAAGACCACGGCCGCGATGATCCTGGCCGGGGCGATGGCTCCAACCACAGGCAGGGTGCTGATCGGGGGGGATGAGCCCTTCGACCGCGCGAAGCACCGCGGTATCATCGGGTATGTCTTCCAGGAGCCGGTCAACCAGATGGTGACCATGCGGGTAGAGGATGAGCTGGCTTTTGGACCGCAGATGCTGGGCTGGGACGCGGAACGGGCGCGCCAGTCCGTCGAACGCGAGCTGGCCCGCTTTGGGCTGCCGCGCAACGCGGTCCCCGTCCAGCTCCAACCGGCCGAGGCGCGCAAGGTCTCGATCGCGGCCACCCTGACCCTGCAGCCGCAGATGATCATCCTGGACGAGCCGACCAACAACCTGGATGCCGGCGACGTGGACCAGCTCATGGAGCATCTCAAAGGGCTCCAGCGGGATGGAACGACCGTGG
>JAJYJF010000258.1 GCA_021796375.1 Chloroflexota bacterium
CAACGTGGTGGCGGGGAACAAGCGCACCAGCCTGCGGCAGGACGTTCACGCGGAGCTGGCTCGCCGCGGCCAGCGCTGCAACTGCATCCGCTGCCGGGAAGTGCGCGGAGAAGCCATCGACCCGGCCCGCCTGAAGCTGGTCGATACGGTCTACCCGGCAGCCTGCGCGGAGGAGCATTTTCTCTCCTTCGAGACTCCCGCCGGGCAGATCGCCGGCTACCTGCGCCTTTCCCTCCCGGAGGAGGCCTCCGCCCCCGGAGATCTGCCGCGGCTGGGATCGTCGAACGGGTTCGAAGATCTTGCCGGCGCTGCCCTGGTCCGGGAGGTCCATGTTTACGGGCAGTCCCTGCCGGTCGGGGTCGAGGCAGCCGGGGCGGCGCAGCATATCGGGCTGGGAACCAGGCTGCTCGCCCGGGGGGAAGAAATCGCGCGCGAGAAGGGGTTCCGGCGTCTCGCCGTTATTTCCGCGGTAGGGACGCGCGAGTACTACCTCGCCCGGGGTTTCGAGCGCGGCGCTCTGTATCTCGTCAAATCGCTTTCCTGACCGCGAAGATTCAGTTCGGGCGCGCTTCCCAGGTGGAAACTGCCTGGCGAATGAGGCCGCGGATTTCCTGATCCGGGACGGAATCAATTCCCGGGTACTGGTCCCGGTCGACCTGGACGATCACCCCCTGATTGGGCACCTCGAGCAGGCGTATTTTACGATCGGCGAAAGCGCTGCCCGGCAGCAGGTCTTGAAGGACTTGATCAATCTGGCCGACGATGGTTTTGGGTTCCTCAGGAGCCGTCGTTTTCACGAGCTGGGCGGTGAGGGCCGCGATTTGAGGGGAAGGGTAAAAAGGCGGCGCCGCCGGCGCAGCTTCGACCGCCGCCGGGCGAGGCGCCTGCTCGAGCGGTGACGTTATTCCAGGAACCAGCCAGCGCTGGAAATCGATCAGCAGGTTTTCCAGGCTGGCCCGCTGCGGCTCCCCCAGCTGGCTGCTGCTCTCCCACCGCTTCCCGGACGCGACCACCTGCAGCGGCCCGCCGGGGTTGGCCCGGACCAATCGGGCCAGCTCGATTTCCCCCGCATCCAGGTCAGGCTGGCCCTGGCTCTCCACCCGGGGTTTGTTTTTATTCACCCCGGTGTCGCGGCTTACCCGTGCCACACCGCTGACCAGGAACCCGGCAAAATATCCCACCGCAGCACAGACCAGAGCCACAACGAGAAGCGTAACGGGGTCCATAAGGGCTTCCTTCCCGCAAGTTGATTTTTGCTGGATATCAAAAATAAGAGCGACAGGCTACTCTTAGATTATATTCAAAATTTCCGGCAGTGATTTTACGAAAACGTTAGGATTCGCGCCGGTTCCCCTGTGCAAGCACCCGGATGCGCGCCTCGCCCGCTCAAGTCATTCCTTCCAGGGCTGGCAGGAGGGGCAAAAATGGGTGCCTCGCTGCCCGACGACGATACGCTGGATAGCCGTCCCGCAGCTCGGGCAGGGCTCTCCGGTGCGCTGGTAAACGCGGAAATGGTTCTGGAAATCGCCCCCCCGGTAGACCCAATCGATGCTGGCCCCTTGGGTGGCAATGCCGCTGCTCAACGTCTCGCGGATCGCTTCCCACAGCTTCCCGGCTTCCTCGGGGGTGACCCGGTCCGACGCGCGCAGCGGGTGCAGGCCGGCCCGGTGAAGGGCTTCGTCGCTGTAAATATTGCCCAGTCCGGAAATGAAAGACTGGTCGAGCAGGAGGGGCTTGAGCTGCCGGCGGCGGGAATGCAGCGCCTGGTAAAGCCATCCCGGGGTGAAATCCGGCCCGAACGGCTCCGGGCCGAGCGGGGCGAGCACCTCCTGCGGCTCCGCGGTCAGCCAGACCCGGCCAAATTTTCTCGGATCGGTGAAGGTGAGCCGCCGGCCGTCGGTGAAATCGATAAAAAAGCGGTCATGCGGGCCCGGCGCCTCCCCGGCTCGCCCAACCACCAGGTCCCCGCTCATTCTCAGGTGAAACAGGAGGGTATCTCGATCCAGGCCGAGCAGCAAAAACTTGCCGCGCCGCCCGATCTCGCGGACCCTTTGGCCGGCCAGGCGCTCCAGGGCCGCGGGGTCTTCCGGCGCCGCCAGCGTGCGGCGCCAGGTTAGCCCCGCGTCTGAAATTTGCGCGCGGAGAATAGATTCTTGCTCGCGGCCTCCCTCGCGGAGGAAGCGGGCAATGGTTTCCACTTCAGGCAGCTCGGGCATTCTGACCGCTCACCGCTAGTCCGGGGGAAAAACTGCCGGCGCAGGATGAGCCTCTCGGGGGCCAATCACTCGTTGAACATCTCCCCTACCGAGCGGCCTTCATTTGCCCGGCAGATGACCTCACCCAGGAGCGGCGCCACGGAAAGGACCTGCAGCCGGTCGCCGAACATGGCTTTTTTATCTTCGGAGATGGGGACGGTATCGGTGGTGATGAACCGGGTGACGGGCAGCGCCACCAGGCGCTCGGCCGCCGCTCCGGATAAGATCGCGTGGACGAAAACCATATAGATGTTGCGCGCCCCGGACTTGGCGATCAGGTTCACCGCCTGGACCATCGAACCGCCGGAGTCAACTTCATCGTCGACCAGCACCACATCCCGGCCTTCCACCTCGCCGATGATCGTCAGAGCCTCGGCCTTCGAATCGTTGGAGGAGCGCCTTTTTTCGATAAACGCCATGGGTGAGTCGATCCCCGCGGCAAAATTGCGCGCCTTTTTTGCGAACCCCAGGTCCGCCGTGACCACCACCGGGCTCACGAAGCTCGAACGAATCGAGTTCAGGTAGTCGATCAGGATGTGATACGACGACAGCACGTCCCCGGGGATGGAGAAGAAGCCCTGGATCTGGCCCGCGTGCAGATCGAGCGTGACGTAGCGGTCTGCGCCCGCGATCTCGATCATATCCGCCACAAGGCGGGCTGTGATCGGCACCCGCGGCTGGTCTTTCTTGTCCGAGCGGGAGTAGCAGAGATAAGGGATGACCGCGGTGATGCGGGCCGCCGAATCGAGGCGCAGGGTCTGCAGCAGGATGAGCAGCTCCATCAGGTTGCGGTGGACGGGGGCGGATGTGGTTTGGATGACGTAGCAGTCTTGCCCGCGAACGCTGGAGTGCAGCTTGATAAACAGGTTCTCGTTCGGGAACTGGATGATATCCCGGCCGCAAAGTTTAAGATCCAGGTAGCGGGCGATCTGCCCGGCCAGCTCGGGGGTCGATGTACCCGCGTACAGCTTGACGTCTCCATACATGAGGTCGTGGCGTTGATGGGTGATGGGCATTAATTACTCCTCAGTCTCCTTAGCATGCGCTTCCCAGTCCTGGCGTAAAACGCTCATCGATAATATGCCGGCTTAGCGGTCTTTTATCCGCAGCCTGAGCCTCCGGCCTTCCCGGACGAAACCCGCGCGCTCGCCGCGGCGGACCGCTCCCAGGTAATTCTCGAAACCGGTAGCTCCACCCGGTTCAAACTCTTCGATCGCCAGTGCGTGCTCCTTGAAGCGAGCGCTGCATCAGGCTCGAAGCAACCTTCCTTTATCCGCCCGGGAAAGGGGGAGAAAAATTAACAGACCGCCAGTGACTTCTTCGTTGATTCATCGCTGAAACCGGGCCAGGTCTTCTTTTTCAACCGCACGCGAGCGAACCCGCTCGCTGGAGGGCATTGCTCCTCTTGAGATGGATAGCGCTCCCGGTGGCGCTCGTTTGAATGTCAGAGCATTACGTCCAGTCCTTTTATTATATTCTATTCTCCCCCCTGGAGACCCGGGTCAAAAGGTTAAAAAATGATACCAAATCCAAGCAGGCCGCGGCTGCCGCAGCCTGCTTGGATTGCTTCCCCCCAGGATATCCGGGGAGGGCTTTTTACTTGACCGTAAAGGTGAAGTTGTCGAACGCCGCCTGCATCGCGCGCCCGCCGACAACCAGCCCCACCGCGCCCTGAGTGTAAGGGATCTTGGTTATTCCATCGACCAGATTGCCGTTGAGGTAAATATCGATGTCGGCGCCGCCGTTCGACGCCACCGCTCGCAGCGTGTTGACGTGGCTGCCGGGGAGAATGCTCCCATCGACTTTCTGGTCGATAATGTACCATTTCCCGTCGGTACGGTGCTCCCAGATAATGAAGTACTGGTCGTAGATACTCAGCTCAAAATCGAGATAATAATCATCCGGGTCGACCACACCGTTGTTGTTGTTATCCACAAAACGCAGTACCATGCCGAACGTCCGCTCGGTCACCCCGCTTACGTAGGCCGAATCGACCTGCATATCGTAGGTGCTGGCGAGGCCGCAGGTCAGGCACTGGGTGAAACAACCAAACGGCTGGTCT
>JAJYJF010000259.1 GCA_021796375.1 Chloroflexota bacterium
CATTTCCCGGGGAATCACCGCCGCGGAGCTGGATCTTTTTACGCCTATCCTCAAGCTGGAGCGGAGGGAGGACGGGAAAGATTTCGGGGGATGGGCTTCCGCGTGGTTCTGGTTTACCCGGAAAGATCCCGCGTGAGCCATTTTTCCATCCGCCAGGCTGGCTCTTCCACCGTTTGCCAGATCCCGCGCTCGTCCGGATAAGACCAGACCCCGGGCTCGGGCGCCACAACCTGGAAGCCATATCGCTCGTAGAGCTGGCGCGCCCGGGTATTATCGCGGGCCACGTTCAGGGTAATCCGGTTGAACTCGCGCCGCCGGAGGTCATCCTCAACGGCCTGAAGCATGCGCGAGCCCAGCCCCTGGCTGCGGAACTCAGGCCGGACGCGGAAGGCGTACAAATATGCCCGCTCTCTACCATCCGCCAGCTCGGGGCGGTCGCAGACCAGCTGGATAAAAACCTGGCCGATGATGCCGCGATCGGGCAGCTCCGCGATCCACAGCACGCTGCGGCCCAACCGCGCGCGCTCGTAGGCATCCTGGTAGATGCGCCGGAAGTGCCGGTACTGGCCTTCCCATTCAAGACCGGGAAGATCGCTCCTCCTCACCGTGCGGATCACCGCATCCGATGCCCATGACCTCACCACAGCCGTCATTTCTTCTCCAGCAACCCCTGGATATAGGTTTTTTCCTGTTCTGGGGATTGGATCTCGCCATCGATCCAGGCTTTTTTAAGGGCTGATAGGATGGAACGGTAGCGCGGGCCGGGCGGCACGCCCATCCCTTTCAGGGTTTCCCCATCCGCGGTGGGCTGGATATGCCGCCACCGGGTGGCATACGTGAGAAGCAGATCTCGAATAGGCTTCTCGCGGCAGATCTGGTAGGCCGCAAGCAGAACGGGAAGGGGAAACGCGTCCAGCATGGCGGCTGCCTGGCTGGGGGCGCGGGCTGAGAGGGAATCCACCGCCTGGCGGAGATCGATGGATTTTAGAAGGTAAGCCTGCAGGTTCCTTGAGAACCTCAGCCGGTCCGAAACGCTCCGGATCTGGACCGCGTCCAGCGGCGCCAGCCAGATCAGGTAATCCATCAGCCGGGTCGTCCGGATCCCGCCGTATTGGGGAGCCAGGCGCCAGCTGAGCAGGTCCTTCGCGCTCATGCGCTGGAACGAGCCCGGCAGGTCCGGGTGAATCCCCGGCAGGATCCCCAGCTCGTTGAGGCGGGCCAGCATCTTCTCTGCCCGGGGCTCCTCGAGGATCAGCTCGATCTCGTGGCGGATCCGGTCGCCGGAGACCTGGCGCAGCATCGGGCAGGCTTCCCCGACCAGCTGCAGCGTGCGGTCCTCAATTTTAAAACCGAAGCGCTGTTCGAAGCGGACCGCGCGAAGCAGGCGGGTTGGATCCTCGATGAATGACAGCGAATGCAGCACCCGGATCCGCCGGGCCTGGAGATCGTTCAGACCGCCCCAGAAATCGTAAAGCTCCCCGTAGTGCCGCCCATCCAGCCGGAGCGCCATGGTGTTGATCGTGAAGTCGCGCCGGTGGAGGTCCAGCTTGATGCTGCCGCGCTCGACCGTGGGGAGGGCGGTCGGATGCTCGTAGAACTCGGTTCGCGCGCTGATCAGGTCGAGTACCTCGGGCAGCGAGAGATACCCGGACCCATCTTCTCCGCGCAGCTGGCCGAGCAGCGCCTCCTGCGCTTCCGAAATCGTCCACTTTGCCGTGCCGAATTTGCTGTGGCTGATCACCTCGCCCCCGTATCGGGACTGCAATACCTGCGCGAGGTGGATCGCATCCCCCTCGATGACGATATCCAGATCCTGGCTGGGCCGTTCCATGAGAAGATCGCGGACAAACCCGCCGACAATATAAACGGCCTGGTGCAGGGAATGAGCTTCTTGAGCCACCAGCCGCAGCAGGTTGAGGCGAGCCGGCGGCAAAGCTTTTTCGAGCCGGATTGAAAGGTTCTGCCGGGTATCCAGGTGGGTGGGGATGGCGAGCGTTTTAATCAGATCGGTGCGGGTCACAATCCCGATCACCGCGCTGCTTTCCGGGTCCACCACGGGGATCTGCCCCCAGCCGGATGCGATCATCACCTGCTGCAGGCGGTCGATCGAATCGCCGGGTGAGACCGTGACCTCCCCGGCTTCCATCAGGCTGCCTGCGTTTAAGTTGAGGTGGTGCGATATCGCCCGGTCGACCGCGCGGCGGGTCAGCAGCCCGACGACTTTGCCGTCCCGGATGACCGGATATCCCTCATAGCCGTAATGCTGCATCAGGACGGCAGCTTCCTCAGCGGAGGTCTCCGGGGAGATCAGCCGCGGGCGGCGCGACATCATTTGCGCTACGGTGATAGACGGCTTGACCTGTCTGGGGAGAATTTCTTTCAGGCGGGAGCACTGCTCGGTAAGCTGCCCGCCCTTCTCCTCGGGGCTGCGCGCTTCGGTGCGGATGAGCGCCGCCGCGGCGCGCTCGTGCCCGCCCCCGCCGAACTCACCCGCAATTGCGTTCACGTCGATCCGGCTGGTGCTCGAGCGCGCCACCATCCGGATCCCCTCGCCGGTGGTGACGAACATGAACAGCCCATCCGGCTCCAGCAGGTCGCGCAGCTTGTGCGCGACGGAGGATACCTCTTCGTGCATGTCCTCCGCGGAAGCGCAGGCGATGACAATTTTCTGGCCGTTCACCTGCAGCGATTCGGCGCTGGCGAGCAGGCGGTCGTAAACCCGGCGTTGGTCGTCCGAAAGAGGCGGATTGAGGTAGCGTCCGAGCAAGGCCAGGCTGGCCCCCTGTTCCACGAGGAATGCGGCGGCGCGGATATCCCGAGGGGTGGTGTTTGAATAGGTCAGCGAGCCGGTATCCTCATAGATCCCCAGCAGCATCAGGGTTGCCTGGATGGCGGTGAGGGGGGCGCCCATCTCCTGCACGGTTTCGACAAAAAGGGTGGTGGTTGCGCCAATCAAGTCGATAGTGAAACTCCACCCGGGCGGGGCGTCAGTGCGCTTGGGATGGTGGTCTACGATCGCGTAGCTCGTCCCCGCGTGGGTGCCTTTCAGGGTGACCGGATACTGCGTGTCCACGACGAGGATCGAATCGACCGAGCCGGGTGAAAGGTCTCTCGGGTCCGTAAAAGGCAGCTCCTGGCCGTAGAGGGTGAGGAAGGCGCTGACATTCCGGTTGCATCTGCGCGGCTGGATGGGGATTCCCCCCTCATTGACCAGCCAGGCGCCCAGCAGGGCTGCAACGGCGTCAAAATCAGCCTGTTCGTGGGTCAGCAAGATCTGCATCCGGCACTCTTCGATCGAAAGCATCAACCGTCATTTTAATACAAATATCCGGCGGTTGACAAAATCAACCCCAAGTATATAATATGTATCATTAATATCATAATTATCTTGGAAGAGGGACGATGAGCTGCATGTGTTCGAGGCGGGACAGGTGAGCGCAATCTTCTGAGCGATTTCGATCTTCCAGTGGTTGAGCAGACCGGTCCCGCAGGGATAAAACCTGACTTGCGGGGTCCCATAAATATCGGGCCGGTCTGCTTTTGCTTGTGAAGAGGAATGGGCAGTGCATGCTGCTCGGGATCAGCAAAAGAACCGTGAATTTTGGGCACGGAAATGATGAATGAAATGGACGTTCACGACACGCGGATTTTGTGGTTGGCCAGCAGGACGGGCGAGTGATGGTCGTCGAGGTTTCTGAACTGCTGGTTCAAACTCGCCCGCCGCAAGGCTTGCTGGATCTGGTTGGCAACACGCCTCTGATCCCGCTGTCTCGCTATGCCCGGGGACTGCGCGGGAAGGTGCGCCTTTACGCGAAGGCGGAGTGGTTCAACCCGAGTGGTTCCGTCAAGGACCGCCCGGCAGCCGGCATTATCCGCCGGGCGCTGGAAGACGGCAGCCTCGCCGGCGGGAAGCGGCTGCTTGACTCCACTTCCGGAAATATGGGCATCGCCTACGCCTCCCTCGGTTCCAGCCTGGGGATACCGGTCACCCTGGCGCTGCCCGCTAATGCCAGCCCGGAGAGGATCAAGATGCTGAAAATCCTCGGGGCTGAGCTTGTCTTGACCGACCCGACCGAAGGCAGCGACGGCACCCAGCGACAGGCGATGCGACTGGCCGAGGAGCACCCGGACCGCTTCTTTTACGCCAACCAGTACGATAACCCGGCCAACTGGCAGGCGCACTACCTGACGACCGGCCCCGAGATCGTCTCCGAAACCCGGGGATCAGTGACCCATTTTGTCGTCGGGTTGGGGACGACGGGCACGCTGACCGGGGCGGGCCGCTACCTGCACGA
>JAJYJF010000260.1 GCA_021796375.1 Chloroflexota bacterium
TCGTATCCGCCAAGCTGAAGCAGGTGGATAACGGCGCCACCAGCCTGGAAGCCTGCCAGTAAAAGAGAACCCGGACGCCCGGGAAATGCCCTGACCAGGAGGCCGCTGTGGAAGCGGCCTCCTCTTCTTATGGGGGGGTCAGAGCAGCCCGCGCGGACGCAGGCCGGTAAATTTATGGAGCATTCCCCTGGGAGATCAGCGGCAGGTAGGTCTTCACCGGAGGGGGGTCCACGGCGGTTTGCGGCAGGTGCAGCCAGCCGATCACCTCGCCGGAGTTTCCGACGACCAGCCAGTCCTTGACGGACAGGGTGGACTGGCCGTTGGATGAGTTGTTCTGCTCGATCACCGTGACGTACCCATCCCCACCCGCATCGACCGTGGAGGACATCACTACCGAGGTGTGGCCGACGGTGCAGGTGGCGCAGTAGCTGAGAACGTCTCCCGGCTGGGGAGCAACCCCGAACGTGTTATTGGCAATTTTGACCAGCTGCGTCCCGGTGTAGTTGGCGACGACCTTGTTCCCATCCGCCTGGTAAGGGGGGATCCCATAGGCCAGGTACATGAAGCGCATGGAGAGCTCCACGCATTCCCATTCCAGCTCGCCCCAGGCGCCGGGGAAGAAGCGGACCAGGACGTCGGGGGCGCTGTCGAACCAGGGGCGCGGCCCGCAGGCGATCAGGCCGCGGTAGTTGGCGCCGAGCGGATATGAGGCGATGTGATTGGGGTTGTTGGCCGCGTAAGTGTAGTGGGTGTAGTCGCACATTCCCTGCCACCACGCGGGCACAGGGAGCGCGGTCTGGCTGGCGCTGGCGGGCCAGGCGGGCCCCGGTCCGGCCGCGGACGGGGAGGCAGCGGCGCCCGGGTCCGCGCTTGCCTGCCACACCGCGAGCGGCGGTCCGGTGAGGCCATCGGAGGACGCGCGCCCGAGCGGGGGAGCGCCGGCTCCCTGGCTCTCGCGGAGCACCCACAGCCGCTCCCCGGCCATGACGGCCCACTCCGTCACGCGGAGCGGCGGCCGGGCTGCGCCGACGCCCGGCGAAGGAATGTCGCTGACCAGGCCCTCGACCGCCTGGCCGAACAGGACCGCGCGCGGGCCGGGGCGCGGGTCCCCGCCCTGTTTCTGGCGGATTTCGCGCAGGGAAGCCAGGAAGTCTGCCCCGCGCCGGATGCCATCGACCCGCGGCAGGTCTTCCACGCCCGATTTCGCGCCGGCCGGGACAGCCAGAATCGTTATCTGGCGGCTGCGGTCGCGGGGGTCGGTCGCATAAGCCAGCTGGTTTGCCTGGGCCGGGTCCGGCTGGAAGAAGACGGGGTTCTCGATAAACTGGGTGCAAATCTCCAGCGTCACCCCGTCCAGGCGGACCGCCTGGGGTGGGTTGGAGCCGCTGGGGCAGCCGGGCCGGTCCTGCGCGGCGGCGGGCCGGGGCGCGACGAAATGAGCTGCCACGAACAGGAACAAGCAGATGGTTTTAGCCTGGAGATGTAAGCGCATGGACAGCCGACCTCTAAGAATCTCCATCCCGATCGACGGTAAGCACTGCCGCGGTTTGCTCTCAGGGTTCGGAGCGCTCGACCCTGACGACCGGCGTTATCTCAGTATCGTCCCCGCGCGCGGCCGCTTAATCTTCCTTACTTCTTTGTAAAGGCGCGTCCCAGGGCGGGCGCCCGGCAAATCCCGCGAGCCGGGGAGAATCGGCGCTGTTTTATCCGGGGTATAATTGGCCGAAGCTACCCGGTGATCAGATCCAAACAACCAGCCCTATGGCGGAGATCCCTGCAACCCATGTGATCAGCCTGAGCGGAGAGGAGGTCATCCCCTCTCCGCAGATCTTGCTGCGCAGGTCGAAGCGCTACCGGGCGTCCGACGCCCAAAAATTCACCCGGGTCCTGGAGGAAGCGGCGGCAGCCGCCCTCCCGCTGCTGAAACCGGCGGCGGTCTGGGCGCTCAAACCCTTTGACCCGGACGATCCCTCCTCCCCGCCCCACCTGCCGGAAGGACTCTCCCGGCGGCTGACGCTTCACTTCGGCGTGGTCTGCACCATCGGCGGCCAGCTGGAGGCCTGCTCGCACGAGGCCTTTCAACGCGGAGACTACGCCCTCGGCTACTTCATCGACCAGATCGGGACCTTCGCGGTCGCGCGGGTGGCTCAAGTATCCGCGAGCCGCCTGTGCGAGCAGTACGGCGCCATCCGCTGGGCGCCGGGGGACCATGCCAAACAGCGCTTCACCCAGGCTCAGGAGGACCTGTTTTCCTGGGTGCCCGCGGAGCAGATCGGGGTCCGGCTGAACGCCCAGCGGGTGATGGCGCCGGCTAAATCCTTATCGTACAACCTCTTCGCGGGTCCGGACCTGCGCGGGGTGAAATGCACGATCCCGTGCGGGCAGTGCGTCTGGGATGGAGCGTGTGATCCGCAGCGCCAGCCGGCGTAGCGCCGCCGCCCATCCCCCCGGGCGCGCCCGGGGGCGCATCCGCTACGCACAGAAAAACTCCTGACCCAGCTCGGTATTTCCAGGTAAAAAATGCGACCCACGAAACTTCGCCCGCCGTCCATCCCCCTTCTGATCGCGACTGTGCTCTGGACGCTGGCGGCCGGAGGGTGCTCCCTGCCGGCAAACACAGGCCGCCCGGCTGCCGCTTCCACCGCCGAAGCCGTGCCCGCGGTCACCGCCACCCCTCCTCCGCCGCCCACTCCTACGGCGGCGCCCTCGCCCACCCCAACCTTCCTCCCCACCCTGAGCGGGGTGAGCGCGGTGTACCGGTCGGGCCAGACCTTCATCACCTGGCAGGAGCGAGCGGACCTCAACGGGGAGATCTACGCGGTTTACCGGTCGAACCAGCCGATCGACGCCGGCAACATCGCCCAGGCCACGCTGCTGGCCAGGGTGGGCAAGAACTCGGCGGAGTTTTACGAAAACCGCTACAGCCCTGAAGATGGAACGGCCTGGAAGCCCCGCTACACCGGCCGGCTGGTGATCCAGGATGGGGCGGCGCCGCTCCCGCCTGGTACCGGGCTGCTGGTGTGGACGCTCTCCGCCGAAGACCTGGGCGGAAAGCAGCAGGGAAGCGGGTATTATGCCGTGACCGTTTCGCTTCCCGGCCGGAAGGGCACGCTCGATCCGCGGGCGGTGGCCGGCCCGATCGCCGAGGCGGTCGCCGATCCCCGGCCGGTGGAGATCACCTCCCCGGGTGGGCTCTCGATCGGGGAGGGAGGTCATGCCTACATCCAGTACATGGACCTGCGGGCGTGGAACCCCACCTTCAGCGCGCCCAACCCCATCAACCTGTACTACGGCCTGGATCCCACCGACCCCAACCTGGCGAACAACCTGCAGTACGCCTACGACTATGACGTCTTTCCGCCGTACGCGCCGGACTGCCCAGGAGGGAAGGTCCCGGCCGCTGTACCGGTGTTTTTCCACCTGCACGGCGCCAAGCCGATGAACAAATCCGGAGAATATAACTATCCGGACAAGGCCTGCGCCTACGGGATATACCCCTTCGACCAGCCCGACACCTGGTATTTCGGCTTTGCGCGAAATTACGACTACCGCCTGGGGGGAAGCCCCGGTCCTGGGGACACGGTGGTCAACTATACGGAGCAGCGGCTGCTGCGCATGCTGGCGGACCTGGAGGCGAACCCGCCCGGTCCGGCGGTGGACGTGGAGCGGGTGTACATAGCCGGGCAGTCGATGGGCGGCACGGGCAGCCTGGAGCTGGCGGAGCGCTACCCGAACGTCTTCGCGGCCGCCTATGCCAGCCAGCCGGTGACCAATTTTCGCGCCAAAGACCCCAGCGGGGGGGATTGGGTAGCGTGGGTTTCCCCGGAGTGGGGAAGCCCTGAGCTGGACCTGCCGGTGGAGGTGGATGCTCCCCGAGGTTGGGCGGATCCGCTTAAAAAATACGATGGGGTCGGCGTTTGGGAGTGGCAGGACCTGCTGGCCAGCGCTTCGGGCAAGCTGGCCGGCCGGGCTGCGGACGAGATGGCGCCCATCGGGATCATCGATGGGCACCGCGACCATGTGGTGGTGTGGGAAAGCCAGGCCGAGCCGCTCCCGGCGGCCTTCGACGCCGGAAGGCGCGTCTGGGGCTGGATGGCGACCGATGACGACCATTACTGGATGTATTACAAGGGCCTGCCGCCGGCGATCGGCACCCGAGGGAACGACAAATACACGACCGTACCCTTCTGGAAGCTCAGCGTGATCAAGGACGAGACGGTGCCCGGGCTGAGCAAGACCAGCGGGGACGTGGGCTAC
>JAJYJF010000261.1 GCA_021796375.1 Chloroflexota bacterium
CCGGCTGCAGCTCGTGGAAGCGGCGGATGCGCCCGGCAGCCAGCTCGAGCGCCCGGCGCGTCTCCGGGTCCAGGGCTTCCAGCGCCGCTCGCAGGTCGTCCCCGGCGACCCGCAAGCCCGGCTGCCGGAAGCCGTCCAGCCGGGATTCCCAGTCTTGCAGGGCAGCGTCGCCGCGCTCGCGGACGTCCGCCAGGATGCGAGCGACAGCCTCTTCGGGGCGCGTCGGGCCCCCGAAGAGCTGCTCCAGCCGGGCCGCGAGCGCGGGAGAGACCGCGGTCTCCCCCGGCAGCTGCCGGCGCAGGATCGTTCGAAGCGCGGCTTCCGCCGTGTATATTTTCAGCATAACCCCGTCCTTTCAGGCATCCCAGCCTCGATCCCGGATCAGGATGCGAGCTTTTCGAGCATCGCCCGGTAGCGCGGCGGCTCTTCATCAAAAATGTAAGTAAGCGGCATCACCACCACCCCGCTCCCGCCGATGGCCCGCAGCTCGTTGATGGCCTGGAACACCTGCGCGCGGGGGACGATGAGGTTGACCGCGTACCAGCGGCTCTCCGGCGCCTGGACGATCACCCGCGAGATGGTCGGTCCCTGCAGCCCCTGGATGCTGCAGGACGAAAAAATCCGCTCCGCGATCGCCTCGGGCGAATCCCCGCGCATGTTGGCAAAGACGGCCAGGTTTTCGCTCGCCCGCAGGTGGGCCTCGAAGAACTCGAGCAGCGTGCGCGCCGTCTGCAGCGCCTCCGGGCGGGATCTCAGCGAGCGGGCGTTCGCGACCAGCACCGCCTCGGATTCGAGCAAAATCCCATCCTGGAGGGGGCGGAGGCGGTTGTCGCGCAGCGTCTGCCCCGAAGAGACCAGGTCGCAGATCAGGTCGGCGTAGCCGATGGCCGGGGCGGTCTCCAGGGTGCCTTCCGCGGAGATCAGCGCGTGCGGGATGGCCCGCTCCTGCAGGAACCGGCCCGCCAGGCGCGGGTACTTGGTCGCCACCCGCAGCGGGCGGCCCAGGTCGCGCGCCCGCACCGCCAGATCGGCGACGTAGCGGGCGGTCTCCCAGGCCTCCGGCACGGCCAGCGCCAGGCTGCACCGGCCAAAAGACAGCGCTTCATGCAAGACGAGCAGGTCGCCGTTCTCACCCCGGCGTTCCTCCACCACGTCCAGCCCGCTGATGCCGAAATCGACGCTGCCGTCGCGAACGCTGACCACGATATCCCCGGGGCGCTGGAAAAGAACCTTCAGCCCGGGGAGCGCCGGCAGCTCCGCCTCATACTGGCGCGGATTCGGCTTATAAACGGCCAGCCCGCAGGCGGATAGAAAGGCCAGCGCATCCTCGGCAAGGCGGCCCTTGGACGGCAGCGAGATTCGCAGCGGGTTTTGATCGGATCGGCCCATCAGACACTCCCTTCGGAGGTACGAAAAACCCCCCGGAAGACCGGGGGGTTAGAGGTGTACGGGTGCAAAACTGAACTGACCTCCGGTCAACAGGGGGGGAGGGTCAGATGATGATGGAAGAGCGGCATCCAGGATTTCATTGGGTCCAAGTCTACCGGAGGATTCCAGAATTGTCAACCTTCTGGTATGATAAAAGCGAACCTGTTCTCACGCGCTGATAAGACCCAGCAATCCTACCCTGCACCGGGAATGATCCTCTGGATAAACCATCTGATCCTCAGACTGCTTCAGCCAACCCTCGTTCGTGGGTCCTGCCCGTCGCAAGTAATGAATTGGTATGGTATGTGTTAGAATAGTGCATCAATTGGCAAATATTATCCGATATGATAGCGGTGGAATCAAGGAGCTTATCGTGAAAGCGGCTGTCCGGAACCTGATCAGGGCCATTTTTGCGCTCGCCGTGCTCGGACTGGCAGCCCCGGTCCAGGCCAGCGGGGGCGGCCCGACGATTTATCTCCCGCTGGTATCCGCGGGCAGTCCGATCCAGAGCGCTCTGCCTCCCTCGGCCTCGCTCGGATGGCTGGACTACCTGAATGCCTACCGCGCGCAGTCCGGCCTGCAGCCGCTCGCGGAGAACCCGGACTGGAGCGCGGGGGAGCAGGATCACGCCAAATACACGGTCGAAACCGGCACGCTCACCCACAAAGAACTGCAAGGTCCCTATTCTTCCGTCCCGGGAAACACGGAGGCGGGGTACAGCAATATCATGGCCTCTTCCACCCCGACCACCAGCGACATCGATGCGCTCGACATGTGGCTCGAAGGGCCCTTCCACGCGCTGGGGATCCTCGACCCGCGCCTCAGCCAGACGGGCTTCGGCAGCTACCGCGATGCAAATAGCGGCACCCAGTTCAAAATGGCTGCCGGGATCGATGTCCTCCAGCAGATCCTGCAAGGGACCGCTTCCCTGCCGGCCGGGTTCCACTACCCGGTGATGTGGCCTGGCAATGGGGCAACCATCGGCCTGACCAGCTACACCGGCGGCGAATGGCCTGACCCGCTCGCCCCGTGCAACAGCTATACGGCACCCTCCGGCCTGCCGATTATCCTGCAGCTGGGAGATGGAAGCTTCACTACACAGTTTAAAGTGGGTGCGATCTACCAGGGATCTACCCAGCTCCCGTCCTGCGCGTATGACAGCAGCAACAGCACCTGGGATAACAACAACACAGCGCAGTGGATTCTAGGCGGACACGACGCGATCGTGCTGATCCCCAGGGACCCGCTCACGCCCGGCAGCACCTACACCGTGTCGATCACCGGGGACAACACGGTGTATACCTGGTCGTTCGCGGTCGGGAAATAAATCCCTTCCTCCCGCGCCCCACGCCCGCCTTTCGATCTCCGAAAGGCGGGATTTTGTTTGAGCGGGATCGGTCCGCGATCCGCGCCCGGATGCTATAATCATCCGGGAAAGGTTCGGGCCTGCCGCCAGAGGGATTCAGAGCCCGCCCGGTTTATCCAACCCAGCTTTCAGCCCAGGGAGAGGGCCCGATGGATCTGCTGACCGCCATTCACACCCGCCAATCCGTAAAAAAGGTCCTTCCAGACCCCGTGCCGCAGGAACTGGTCGAAAAGCTGCTGGATGCCGCCATCCAGGCGCCCAACCATTACCGCAACCGGCCGTGGCGCTTCGTCGTGATCGCCGGCCGCGCGCGCGAGCGCCTGGGCGATGTCATGGCACGGTCGCTGGCCCGCCTGATACCCGGCGCCCCGGAAGCGGCTCTCGAGAAAGAAAGGGCCAAGCCGCTGCGCGCCCCGCTGCTGATCGCCGTGGGGATCGACCCGCCCGTTCCGCCCAACGAGATCGAGGTCGAGAACATCTGCGCCGGGGCCGCGGCAGTCGAGAACCTGCTGCTCGCCGCCCGCGGCCTGGGGTTGGGCGCCATGTGGCGCACCGGAACGGCAGCCAGGGACCCGGAGGTGAAGGCATTCCTCGGCTTCTCGCCCGAGCACCAGATCATCGCCATCCTCTACATCGGCTATCCGGACGGGGAGCCGGTCCCTCCAAAGCGGCTTTCCTACGCCGACCGCACCACCTGGATGGCTGAATGAGCCGGACCTTCCCTCCCGGATCGCCCACCGCTCTACCGCGCATCCAACGCAAATAAACCCATGCCCGCCAGCGCAATCTATTTCGGCGACAACCTGCCCATCCTGCAGTCCCTCCCCACGGCTTCGGTCGACCTGATCTACATCGACCCGCCGTTCAACACCGGCAAGGTCCAGGGACGCACCCAGATCAAGACCGTCCGGGCTCCGAACCGCGCCGCCGGGGACCGGACCGGGTTTGCCGGGCAGCGCTACGAGACGATCAAAATCGGGCAGAAATCCTACCCGGATCTGTTCGACGACTACCTGGGCTTCCTTCAGCCGCGGCTGGTGGAGGCCTGCCGGCTGCTCGCCCCGCGCGGAAGCCTGTACTTCCACATCGACTACCGCGAGGTGCATTACTGCAAGGTGCTGCTGGACGGGATCTTCGGCCGCGACCACTTCCTCAACGAGGTGATCTGGGCGTACGATTACGGCGCGCGGACCAGGAAAAAATGGCCCCCCAAGCACGACAACATCCTGGTATACGTGAAGGATCCCGACCGGTATACCTTCAACGTGGACGCGATCGACCGCATCCCTTACATGGCCCCGGGGCTCGTCGGGCCGGAGAAGGCCGCCCGCGGGAAGCTGCCCACCGACACCTGGTGGAGCACGATCGTCCCGACCAACAGTCGGGAAAAGACCGGCTATCCCAACCAGAAGCCGGCCGCGATCCTGCGCCGCATCGTGGCGGCCTCCTCGAGCCCGGGCGAG
>JAJYJF010000262.1 GCA_021796375.1 Chloroflexota bacterium
GAGGCCTGGGTGACCCCGCGCGTCCCGCCGGGGATGGTGTTCGCGAACTTCCACTTTCCGGAGGCTTCCGCGAACCAGTTAACGCACGCCGCGCTGGATCCGGTGGCGAAGATCCCCGAGTTTAAGATCACCGCGGTGCGCGTTGAAGTTGTCGAGAATCTGGCGATTGGAGGAGATAAATGACGGCGCAGCTCATTGATGGAAAAGCGATTGCCCAGCAGGTCCGCGAGGAAGTGGCGGCGGAGGTGGGCCGGCGGGCGGCGGCTGGAAAGCGCCAGCCGGTGCTGGCGACGGTGCTGGTCGGCGACCGGCCCGATTCGGTGTCTTATGTCACCTCGAAGGGCAAAGCCTGCCAGGAGCTGGGCATGGGCTCGGTCAGCCGCCACCTGCCCGGGGACGCCACCCAGGCGGACCTGGAAGCGGCCGTCCGCGCGCTGAACGCCGACCCGGCGGTGAGCGGGATCCTGGTGCAGCTGCCCCTCCCCGCCCACCTGGACGAGGAGCGGGTGCTCTCGCTGATCAACATCGAGAAAGACGTGGACGGGTTCTCGCCGGTCAACATCGGGCGGCTGGCGCAGAAGGGCCGCGAGCCGCTCTTCGTCCCCTGCACGCCCTACGGCTGCATCTACCTGCTGGAGCAGGTGGGGGTGAAGATCGAGGGCGCCAACGCGGTGGTGCTGGGGCGCTCCAACATCGTCGGGATGCCGGCGGCGCTGCTGCTCATCGGCCGCAACGCCACGGTGACCGTCTGCCATTCCAGGACCCGCGACCTGCCGGCGGTCTGCCGCCAGGCGGATATCCTGGTGGCCGCCATCGGCCGGACCGAGATGGTGCGCGGGGATTGGATCAAGCCCGGCGCGGCGGTGATCGACGTGGGCATCAACTCCGTCCCGGACGCGACCCGCAAGAGCGGCCACCGCCTGGTGGGGGATGTGAACTTCGACGAGGCCAAAGAGGTCGCCGGCTGGATCACCCCCGTCCCCGGCGGCGTGGGGCCGATGACCATCGCCATGCTGATGCGCAATACCCTGCGCGCCGCCCAGATGCAGGACCCAGCTTGAAATGAGCCAGGGATTTTCGATGGAGACCTCTGCCGCTTACCAGCAAGCCCTCGACTACCTGTTCTCGTTCGTGGATTACAGCCTGGTGCGCTCCTTCCGCTATTCGGAAGGCCAGTTCGACCTGGGCCGCATGTGCCAGCTGCTGGAGCGGCTGGGCAACCCCCAGGAGGCGTTCCGCACGCTGCACGTGGCCGGGACCAAGGGCAAAGGGTCCGTCTCGGCGCTGGCGGCCAGCGCCCTGCGCGCCGCCGGCTACCGGGTCGGGCTGTATACCTCGCCGCACCTGCACGATTTCTGCGAGCGCATCCAGGTGGACGGGCTCCCCATCTCGCACGAGGAGCTGGTGGGGCTCCTGGAGGAGGTCCGGCCCGCCGTCGAGGCCATCCCCCGGCTGACGACCTTTGAGATCACCACCGCCCTGGGCTTTTTGTACTTCGAGCGCCAGGGGGTGGACGCCGCGGTGGTGGAGGTGGGGCTGGGCGGCCGGCTGGACGCCACCAACGTGGTCGACCCGCTGGTCTCGGTGATCACCAGTCTGTCGTACGATCACATGGCGGTACTGGGGAACACGCTGGCCCGCATCGCCGGGGAGAAGGCCGGGATCATCAAGCCTGGCCGGCCGGTGGTGTCTGCCCCGCAGAAGGAGGAGGCGCTGGCGGTGATCCGCGAGGTGGCCGCCGAGCAGCGCGCCCCCCTCACGCTGGTGGGGAGCCAGGTCCGTTTTACCGCCGGGCCGCACTCGCTGGACGGCCAGGATCTCCTGATCTGGCACGCGGACGAGCAGCCCCAGATGGATGCGTACCTGCAGGACCGCCCCGCCCTGGATTGGGGACCGCGGCGGCTCTCGATCCCGCTGCTGGGCTACCACCAGGTGGAGAACGCCGCCACCGCCTATGCCGTGCTGGAAGCTGCCCGCGGCCAGGGGCTGGCGATCACGGAGAACGACATCCGGCGCAGCTTCGAGCGCGTCGTCTGGCCGGGACGCTTCGAGGTGCTGCGCCGCGACCCGCCGCTGGTGGTGGATTCGGCCCACAACGCCGATTCGGCGCTCAAGCTGCGCCTGGCGCTGGACGATTACTTCCCGGGGCGGCCGGTCGTGCTGATCTTCGGCGCCTCCGAGGATAAGGACATCCAGGGGATTATCGCGGCTTTGCTGCCGCGCGTCCGGCAGGTGATCGCCACCCAGGCGGATCACCCGCGGGCGATGGCGGCCGGGCAGATCGTCGCCCGCGTCCACCAGCACGGCCGCCCGGCCCAGGCGGTGCTGCCTGTCCGCGAGGCGCTGCGCGCGGCCCTCACGGCCGCCGGGGATGAGGCGGTGGTGGTTGCCGCCGGATCGCTGTTTGTGGCTGCGGACGTCCGCCAGGCCTGGTTCTCGCTGCAGCCTGATTCTCAAGGGGTCGCGGAGCTCGCCGGGACGCGCGGATAGACTCGCGGGCGGCTGTTCTGATCCCCTCTACCCAAATGACGGCACTCTGAAGGAGGAATCCATGCAAACAACCCTGCGCGGAACTGGAAAACCGGTGGTGATCGAGGCGGGAGCGCCACTGGTGATGATCGGGGAGAAGCTCAACCCCACCGGGCGCAAGAAGATGGCCGAGGCTCTCACCCAGCACAACCTGGACTACCTGCTGGAGCTGGCCGCCGGCCAGGTGAAGGCCGGCGCCCAGGTGCTGGACGTGAATGTGGGCCTGCCCGGGCTGGACGCGGTCAGCTGGATGAAGGAGTTGGTGGGCCGGCTGGCCGAGACGCTGGCGGCGCCCTTGTGCCTGGATTCACCCGACCCGGCGGTGCTGGAAGCCGGTCTCGCGGTCGCTCCTGGCAAGGCGCTGATCAACTCGGTCAGCGGGGAGGAGGCTCGCCTGGAGCGCATCCTGCCCCTGGCCCGCGATCACCACGCGGCGGTGATCGGGCTGCTGATGGACGATGGGGGCATCCCCCCGACCCCCGAGGCCCGCCTGCGGGTGGCTGAGAAGATCCTCGAGCGGGCGGCCCGGCTGGGCATCCCCGAGGAAGACGTGGTCATCGACGGGCTGGCCATGACGGTGGCGGCCGACAGCCAGGCGGGGAAGGTCACCCTGGAGACCATGCGCCTGGTGCGCGACCGGCTGGGGGTCAACCAGAACCTGGGGGCATCCAACATCAGCCACGGGCTGCCCGACCGGCCGGTGGTGAACGCCGCCTTCCTGGCCCTGGCGATGGGGTCGGGGCTGACCTGCGCCATCACCGACGCGGCCAAGCTCTCCCCGGCTATCCGCGCGGCGGACCTGCTGCTGGGGCGCGACGAGAACGGGATGGGCTACATCCGCAACTACCGCCTGCAGCAGAAGCTCCTGGCCGAGAGCGCGGCCCGCGAAGCCTCCTAGCCTCGCCGGCTTTCCTCCCGATCGCGGCGTGCTTTTCCTTGGGATAGAAAACGTGTAGAATTAATCCGGCAGCCCAGTTCAAGGGAAGGAGCAGATGATGGCCGTCTTCACGAGCCTTAAAAAGGGTTACGATGGGCAGGTCCCGGCCGCAACCCCCGGGGAGAGCTCTTCCAACCAGGCAACCTCGATCGATGAAGTATTTCCGTTTGTCTACCGGGTGGTGGATCCAGAAACCGGCTGCAGTATCACCTGTTCGCTCTTGCTCGACAAGAACGATGCGATCTCTTTGGAGAACCTGTTAAAGAAAAACCTGGCTCAGCGCGACGAGCGCTGCGAAACCCTCCGGCACGGGAAGGTCATCCTGGCGTGCACGCCCGGCGCGATGCCCCTGATCAGCTTCCCGGAGCGCAGCCTCTCGCTCCGGCTGTGGCGAGATGAGGATTACCAGGACCTGCTGTGCATGCTGGCCGGTTATCTTCACGATCCGGACGCCGACTGCCCTTCCGGCTACGAGCGCGAGCGGGATTGATCCTTTTCGCCCCGGGCAGGGGCGCCGGCTGACCGAATCACCGTAAAAACAGGCTGAGGACACGGCGTACCGTTGGGGTACGCCGTGTCCTTTTATCAGGTACGGAAGGTCTTTCTCCGGCGCCGTAATCAGACATTGTCGCCCAAATTCATCCACTGTTCATATTGCTCTGTTATCCTCAAAAATGCCAGCCGGGACCCATCCCCCCGCGTCGCGCATTCCAAGGCTTCTACACGCGCCCCGGCTCGATCT
>JAJYJF010000263.1 GCA_021796375.1 Chloroflexota bacterium
CGGCTCAAAGGCCTCATCCATACCGTGGACAGCACAATTTTGTACCTGAAAGGGAAAACGACGATGAGCCAGAAACAGCTATTTGAGGAATTCAGCGCGGAAAAGCAGAAAGAGTATGAAGCCGAAGCTCAGCGCCGGTGGGGCGAGAAGCATGTGAAGGAATCACAAAAGCGCTGGGGGAGCTACACGGCGGAAGAGAAGAAGCGCGTTCTGAGCGAAGGAAATGTTATCTACCAGGACATCATCGCAGCCATGCCGCTGGGCCCTGGCAGCCCGCAGGTGCAGGCTGTGATCGCACGCTGGCACCAGCACCTGCGCTATTTCTATGAGCCGACCCCTGACATGCTCCGGGGGCTCGGGGATCTGTATAACGACGACCCGGACTTCAACGCCAATTTCACCCGCATGCATCCCGATCTGGCGAAGTTTATGAAAAGCGCCATCGAGATCTACTGCCAGAACCTTCCGGTGAACTGATCTAGCCTCCCGAGGAGGGTAAGGCAGCCTCGGGGAACAGGGATTCAGCCTGAGCGAGCATCCGCGCCAGAACGCGGATGCTCTTTTGATATTCATCCAGAGAAGTGTGCTCGTCCGGGGTGTGGTCGAGGGAAGAATCGCCCGGCCCGTAAGCCACCGCCGGGCAGCCCCAGATCGGCGCGACCAGATTCATGTCCGAGGTGCCGGTTTTGAGCGAAAACGCCGGCTCGCCGCCTTCCGCGCGAATCGCGCCGAGAAACCCGCGCACGAGCGGCGTGTTCTTCTCGGATCGAAAAGCCGGGATGCGGTCGCCGAAGCCCAGGTTAGCCCCGCCAGCCAGCGCGTTCAGCTGGGCGGTCAGGTCGTCCGGGCTGAGTCCGGGCGGCAGGCGGAAGTTCATCCTCAGCCGGGCGGTGTCGGTGAACCCGTCCGACCCGGATTCCATCCCCCGCAGGCTGGGGGTCACCTGGGTGAAGGTGCTCGTCTGGCCGGAGTTGAAATGGGCGCACCAGGCGCGCACCCGGGTCCAAAAATCGAATGCCGCGTCGGAGGCGCTGGCCTGCCTGCCGGCTGTATGCGCGACCGGCTGGCGCAGGGTGTACTCGGACCACAGGCTGCCCTTGAAGCCGAGCGCGATCTTATCCCACCGGCTCGGCTCGCCGATGATCAGGGCTTTCGGCCGGTGGCTGCCGCGCAGGAACAGCGCCCCGCGCGAATCGCCTTCTTCTGCGACCGCTCCGATCACGGTGAAGCGCCAGCCGGGGGGAGGCGTGACGCGGGCGGCGGCGGCTGTGAAGCAGGCCAGCGGGCCCTTCGCGTCCACCGTGCCGCGGCCGTAGAGCAGGTCGCCCTCGCGCCGGACCGGCACCTCGCCGGGCACGGTATCGATGTGGCCGAGGAGCAGGATCTCATTCTCGCCGCTGCCGCGCGTCCCGACCGCGTTGCCGGCCGGGTCGATCGACGCAGCGTAGCCAAGCTTCCGCATCACCCCGACCAGGTAGCGCACCGCTTCGCCTTCGTGGTAGGTCGGGCTGAAAGCCCGGACCAGCCCTTCCAGCAGGTCGGCGTCCTCTAGGCGCACAGCACTTCCTGCACGGCTTCGGCCGCGGCGCCAAGGTCTTCCTTGGAAATCACCAGCGGCGGAAGGAAGCGCATCACCGTCATCCCGGCGGGGAGGGCCAGCACGCCGCGCGCCATCAGCTCCTGCAGGTAGGGGGTGACCTTCTGTTTGAGCTCGATCCCCACCATCAGCCCCAGCCCGCGCACCTCCCGGATGAGCGGAGACTGGATCTGGCGGAGCTGGCCCAGGAACCAGGTCCCAAGCTCCTCGGCCCGTTCGGGCAGGCGCTCGGAGACCATGATATCGATGGCCGCCAGGGATGCCGCGCAGGCCAGCGGGTTGCCGCCAAAGGTGGACCCGTGAACCTGGGGAGGCAGCTTCCCCAGCCTGGACTGCAGCAGGGTGGCGCCCATCGGGATCCCCCCGGCGATCGACTTTGCCGCGCACAGTAAATCCGGCTGCAGGCCGTAGCGCTGGAAGGCGAAGAGCCGCCCGGTGCGCCCGAACCCGGTCTGGATCTCATCGATGATCAGCAGCGCGCCGCGTTCCTGGCAGAGCTGCTGGGCCAGGCGCAGAAAATCCGGGTCTCCCGGGCGCACCCCACCCTCGCCCTGGACGACCTCGAGGATCACCGCCGCGGTTTGATCTGTGATCGCGGCGCGGAGCGCTGCGCCGTCGTTGTAGGGGATGTGGTTGAAATCCGGCACCAGCGGCAGGAACGGCTCGCGGTAGCGGCTTTCCCAGGTGGCCGAGAGCGCGCCCATCGTCCGGCCGTGGAAACCGCGCATGGCGGCCACGATGCCGGTGCGGTGGGTGAGCAGCCGCGCAAACTTGATCGCCGCCTCGACCGCCTCCGTACCGGAGTTGCACAGGTAAACCGATCCCATCCCGGTCAGCCCGCAGAGCTTCTGCTCGAGATCCGCCCGGCGGTCGTTGTAAAACATCTCCGGGCAAGAGATCAGGCGCATGGCCTGATCGGCGATCGCTTTGGCCACGGCCGGGTTGGCATGCCCCAGGTTGGCCGCGCCCTGCCCGCCCACGCAGTCGATGTATTCCTTCCCGTCCGCGTCCCACAGGTGGGCGCCCTGCCCGCGGACGATGGCGATCGGGCGCTTGGTGAACAGCCCGGTTGTAAACTGGTCTTCGAGGGATTGGATGGTCGATGTGTCCAAGAAAATGCTCCGTAAATCGTGAATGGTGTTCCGTGATCAGGGAATAATGATCACGAGATGACTGTACCCTTCCCGGCCAGCGCGGCCTGGACCGGGTTCTCAACCCGCCCGTCGGCGAAGATCACCTCACGGACCCCCAGCCCGAGCGCCTCGCTCGCCCCCAGCACTTTCTTCTTCATCCGGCCTTCGGCGAAAGTGAGGGCCTGCTCGAGGCCCGCGGCCGGCAGGTGCGAGATCAGGGTGGATTCATCCGGAAATTGGCGCAGCAGCCCCGGGACGTTGGTGAGCAAGATGAGCTTTTCCGCTTTCACCGCCCCGGCGACCATCGCGGCCGCGCGGTCGGCATCCACATTCAAGGCATCGCCTTCCGGCGACAGCGCGAGCGGGGCGATCACCGGTAGGTAGCCCTGCTCCACGAGCAGCGCCAGCAGCCGGGCATCCACCGTTTCGATCTTACCGGTGTAATCGTCGCGCAGCATGAACTTGCGCCCGTTCTCCACCACCCGGATGGCGTCTTTTCGCCGGGCAACCATCAGGCGGCCGTCCACCCCCGAGAGGCCGAAAGCGTTCACCCCGGCTTTCTGCAGCTTCTCGACCAGCAGGGTGTTGATCTTCCCGGAGGTCACCATGGCGAAGATCTCGAGCGTCTCGCGGTCCGTGTAGCGGCTGGTAAAGCCGGAGGCTGCGGTGACGAAGCGGGGCGGCTTCCCCAGCCGGGTGGAGATCTCGTTCGTTTCGGCTGAGCCGCCGTGGACGAGGATGGCGGGCTGCCCCTGCCTGGCCAAACTGGCCAGGTCCGCGCAGATGGCATCCAGGTTCACCCCGCTCGCCCCGCCTATTTTAATCACAATCATGGTTATTCCTCATCATCGGATATTTGACCGCGCAACTCAATTCTCTCATTCTTCCATATTCTGACTATCTCTTAATGCTCTTCTCTGCGTTCTCTGCGTTCTCAGCGGTGATAAATTTAAATCGGGTGGAGGCCGGAAAACTCCAGGCCGGTCGTCTCGGGGAAGCCGCAAACCAGGTTCATCGACTGCACGGCCGACCCCGAGGCGCCTTTCATCAGGTTGTCGATGGCCGCCATCGAGACCACCCGCCCGCTCTCCGGGTCCAGCTCGAACCCGACGTCGGCGTAGTTCGTCCCGGCCAGGATTTTCGGCTCGGGAACGCGGTAAACCCCGCGCCGGTCTTTCACCAGGCGCACGAAGGGCTCGCTCTCCGCGTACTGCCGGTAGGCCCGCCACAGGTCTTTCTCGCTGACCCCGGGCCGGACGAAGGCGTGCGCGGCGGCCAGGCTGCCCCGCACCATATCCACCGAGGTGATGGTCAGGTGCGCGTCCGGCAGGCGCATCTCCTGGATGACCTCGGCCGTGTGGCGGTGGCCGTAGGCGGCGTACGTGCGGGCGACGTGACTGCGCTCGGGATGGTGCGACCCGGGGTTGGGGGATGCCCCGCCTTCCGACGAGCCGACCTTGATATCCACGAT
>JAJYJF010000264.1 GCA_021796375.1 Chloroflexota bacterium
CGTGCACGTGAGACCGCGTTATCCATTTCATTCCCATGTCCTCCTAGCTCGCGCGAGACTGGCTTAGAAGCCTGCGCACTTCCTCATCGCTGACCTGCGAAAAATCTTCGAACCAGGTCCCCACGCCATAAAACGGCTCCGGGGTGAACGTGCAGACCATCTCATCCACGAACCTGCGGAAAGCTTCGCAGGTCTCCGGCGCGGCGACCGGAACGGCGGCGACGATCCGGGCCGGAGCCTGCGCCCGCAGGGCCAGGACGGCCGCGTACATGCTTGCGCCGGTCGCCAGCCCATCATCCACCAGGATGACTGTCTTCCCCTTCACGTCCAGGGGAGGCCGGCCCTGCCGGTAAAGCGCCTCGCGCCGCACCAGCTCGGCGCGCTCCCGACCGGTGACGCTCTCGACTTCCTCGGGGAGGATGCCGAGCTGGTGGATCACCTCGTCGTTCAGCACGCGCACGCCCCCGGTCGCGATGGCGCCCATCGCCAGCTCCTCCTGCCCGGGCACGCCCAGCTTGCGCACCACGAAAACGTCGATGGCCAGCCCCAAAATGCGGGCGACCTCCGCTCCGACCGGGATCCCTCCACGCGGAAGGGCCAGCACCAGCCCATCCACCATCCCCCGGTAGCCCCCGAGGGAGCGCGCTACCTGCCGGCCGGCATCCGCACGGTTTAAGTACCGCGCCACCTGCCGGCCTCCGGATCCTGCGCAACCATGGAATCCAGTATAACATTTTTACGATCCTCTGAATTGGAGATCCTCCATCCAGATGCTATAATGATCCCCATGGAAAAGCTGCCCACACAGAACCATGTTTCTTCCGGGGGCGTCGCCTTCCGGCGGGTGGATGGACGGGTGGAGGTTGCCCTGATTTCGGTGGGCTCCGAACCGCGCTGGCAGCTTCCGAAAGGCATGATCGACCCGGGCGAGACGGTGGAGATGGCAGCCCTGCGCGAGGTTCGCGAAGAGGCGGGGATTGATACGGAGAACCTCGGCCTGCTGGATACCATCGAATACTGGTTCAATGCCGGGAAGGGCCCGCAGCGCACCCGGGTTCACAAGCAGGTCCATTTCTACCTTTTAAAGTACGCGTCGGGCGACCCCGCCGATCACGACCACGAGGTAAATGAGGCGCGCTGGGTTGAGATCAACAAAGCCGCTGAGATATTAACCTTCGATTCGGAAAAAGAAGTCCTGCGCCAGGCATGGGAGCGCATCAACCAGCTGCCGCAGTCCAGCTAGGAGCCTGCTGTTCCAAAGATGAAGAAATCGATCCCCTCCCCCCTCCAGGCGGTTTTTCTCCTGCTGGCCGGCGCCAGCCTGATCGCCGCGTGCTCGGCGGTCCCCGGCGGGCTGCTGAGCGACCCCGCGAACGAAACCCAATCCGCGATCGCCAGCCTGGCGGCCCAAACCCCAACGCCGCTGCCCACCCGCACAGCCATCCCAACCGCACCGCCGGCGGCCACCCCGCAGCCGACCGCTCCTCCCGCAGCGACAGCCGCCAGCCGGTCCTGCGCCGCATCCGACCTGCTGGCGAATACACGCGCCGACATCAACGGGAACGAGATGGTCTTCTCGATTTCGATGAGCAACGCGGGCAACCACAGCTGCACGCTCGATAACCCTCCCAAAGCCAGCCTGGCCTCCTTGCAAGGCAGCTCGCTGGACATCCAAGTGAAGACCGCCTGCGCGGATTGCCTTCCCGCTTCCGCCGCCCCGGTCGGTCCGGCGGCCAGCCCAACGCCAGCTCCGACGCCCGCGGCCACGGCGCAGGGCTTTGCAGCCGGGCAGGTCCGTCTCGGACCCAACCAGTCAGCCGGGATCGTCCTGATCTGGAAAAACTGGTGCGGTCCTTTCCCTTCGGGAGGGGTGACCATTGACCTCGACCTCGGCTCCGGCCAGGTCCTGGTGATGCCGACCGACGCGCAGCGCGGCGGCAGCTGCATCCAATCCGGGGCGCCTTCCACGCTCGATATCAGCCCTTATTATCAAATCCAATAAAAGGTGACCTATGACTCAAATTGGTTTTCTAGGCCTGGGCATCATGGGCAGCCGCATGGCCGCCAACCTGTTGAAAGCGGGCAACCCGATCCTCGTTCACAACCGGACCCGCTCCAAGGCTGAGGCGCTGGAAGCCTCCGGCGCAGGCTGGGCCGATACCCCCGGCGAGCTGGCCAGCCGGGCGGACATCCTCTTCACCATGCTCGCGACCCCCGAAGCTGTCGAGGCAACCGCGCTTGGCAGCCAGGGATTTCTCCCCGCGATGCATAAAAACGCGCTGTGGGTGGACTGCAGCACGGTGAACCCGTCCTTCACCCGCCGCATGGCGGATGAAGCCAGACAGGCCGGGGTGCGCATGGTGGACGCGCCAGTCGCGGGCAGCAAAATCCCGGCTGAAAAAGCCCAGCTGACCTTCCTGGTGGGTGGAGACAGCACCGATGTCCAGTCGCTCCAGCCGTTTTTCGCCGAGATGGGCCGCCAGGCCATCCACGCCGGCGGGCACGGCGCCGGCACTTCGCTGAAGATGGTCTTCAACCTGCTGCTGGGGCAGAGCATCGCTGCTTTCGCGGAGGCCCTCCTGCTGGGCGAATCCCTCGGCTTGAACCGGGACATGCTTTTCGACGCGCTCTCCGGTTCGATTGTGGCTTCCCAGGCTGCCATCGGGAAGCGGGCGAAGATCGAATCAGGCGCCTACGAAGCGGACTTCCCACTGCAGTGGGTTCAGAAAGACCTCCAGCTGGCTTCGGTTTCCGCCTACGAGCAGAGAATTGCCCTCCCGCTGACGAACGCGGCAAAAGAGCTGTATATGGAAGCGGTTCAGCGCGGGATGGGCGAGCTGGATCTCTCGGCGATCTACGCGTATCTGACGCAGAAATCCGGCTCCAAGGGCGCATGACCGGGAGGAGCCACCCCCGCCGCGCGGCGCCAGCCCTGTTGAGTAGCAGGCCGGCCCCCGGATACGGGTTACCTGAGCTGGTGGGGGTCGATCCAGCCTCCGGCTGGCCGGTGATTCCAAAAACCGGCAGTTAGTGATTGAATACCCCCGATGAGCCGCAATTCCGCGCCGTTCTGGAAAACGAAAACCCTGGAAGAGATGTCTCCCGAGGAATGGGAAAGCCTGTGCGACGGCTGCGCGCTCTGCTGCCTGCATAAATTTCAAGATGAAGATTCCGGCGAGGTAATTCTTACCCATGTGGCCTGCCGGCTGCTGGACCTGAAATCCTGCCGGTGCCGGGATTACCGCCGCCGGCACAAGCGGGTCCCGACCTGCCTGGTCCTGAATCCCAAGCTGGTCCGCAAGCTGGATTGGCTGCCGGAAACCTGCGCCTACCGGCTGGTGGCGGAGGGAAAAGACCTGCCGGACTGGCATCCTCTGGTCTCGGGCGATCCCGACTCGGTCCACCGGGCGCATGCCTCGGTCCTGGGGAGGGCGATCTCGGAGCGAGACGTGGAGATGGACCGTTTGGAGGACTACGTCTCCTTGGAATGAATGCCGGATTAAATACGGATTAGTGGTATGATCAAAACACGCTTTTTCAGGAACCATTCTTTAGAAAAAACGTCCAGCTTATAGGTTTTAGATCTCCCTGCGGATTACCAGCAGGCTACCCCGGAGGACTTTGATGCACGACCAACCTGCGCTGCTCGGGGGCAGGCCCATCTTCGAGACCAAAATTCCGATCGTACGCCCGTTGCTTCCACCCGCGGCCAGCCTCGAGGGTGGGCTGCAGGAAATGCTTGCTTCCGGGATGGTGACGAAAGGTCATTACCTTCAGCAGTTTGAAGCGGCGGTTGCCCGGCACCTGGGCGTGAAAAACGCGGTCGCGGTATCTTCCTGCACCACCGGCCTGATGCTGACCTATCAGGCCCTGGGGCTGACGGGCGACGTGGTTGTTCCTAGTTTTACCTTCATGGCTACCGTCAGCTCGCTGGTCTGGAACGGCCTGCGGCCGGTTTTCGCGGACGTCCGCAGGACGACGACCGACCTGGACCCGGAGGCAGCCGAGGCTGCGATCACTCCCCAGACGAGCGCGATCGTCGCGGTGCACAATTTCGGCAACCCGGCCGAGACCCATGCCCTGGAAGACCTCGCGCGCCGGAAGGGGATCAAGCTCATCTTCGACGCGGCGCACGGCTTCGGCTCCCTGTACCAGGGGGACCCGGTCGGCGCGCAAGGCGATGCCCAGGTCTTCAGCCTG
>JAJYJF010000265.1 GCA_021796375.1 Chloroflexota bacterium
AGCTTCACCAGCCGGTAGCTCGCGGTGCGGCGGTTCACCTCCTCGTCGCTGATCAGTTTGGGTTCGATCCCCTCCAGCCGGGCGGCGAACCCGCTGGCGATCAGCACCTGGCGGACGATGGTGGTATGGCCCGCGCCCCCGGTCACATCTTCCGCCAGAGCCGCGTACCAGCTGTCGGGCAGCCAGACCTCCACCTGTGGGTTCGCGCGCAGGTTACGGTACCAGTCCGATCCCCCGCCGAAGCCAGCCAGGCAGTAGATTTCCCCGTTGAGCTCCGCGTAGTTAACCCCGTTGTAGCGTTTGAGCCCGGTCCGGCGGCCGGTGGTGCCGAGCACCAGAATCCGGCCGGTGCCCGCGGGCCAGAGGTTGACGAGGCGGCCCAGTCCCAGGCGCCACATCCATACCATGAAGACGTTTAAGTAGCGAAAACCCTGCTTTAAAAGCCGGTCGGTTTGTGGATTGGCGGTCAGGCTCATCGGACTGCACTCCTGTTTGCCGGGATTATTTGAAAGGGGACCTTCTCAGTATAGGCCAACCCCCGGGTTCTGGCAATGGACCCCGGGGATCAGGGGCATTTCAATTGAGTGGCCAATTTCTCATTCCGGGTAGGATGGGCGGTTCGCAAGCCGCTCGTCGTGGATGCGCCAGTTCAGGTTCCGCGGCAGTGCGCTGCACCTATACGGCCCTCGAAAGCGCTGGAGAAGGCTGGTTTGCGCTGAATCCGCGCTCACGCTTCCCGGTCCTGGTCCGGGCTGGGCTCCCCCGCGCCTGGCTCCAGGCCGGCCAGGAACTTCAGGTCTTTGGGGGTCAGCCGGGCCCGATCCAGCAGGTCCGGGCGCTTCTGCCGAGTGCGCAGAAGCGCCTGCTCGCGCCGCCAGCGGGCAATCCGGCCGTGGTCGCCGGACAGCAGCACCTCCGGCACCGGCCAGCCGCGGAACTCCGCCGGGCGGGTGTACTGCGGGTATTCGAGCAGCCCGGAGGCGTGCGAATCGTCCATCGCGCCGTCCGGGTCGCCCAGCACGCCGGGGATCAGGCGGGCGACCGCGTCGATCACCACCAGGGCGGGCAGCTCGCCGCCGGTCAGCACGTAATCGCCGATCGACAGCTCCTCGGTGGCCAGGTGCTCGCGGATGCGCTCGTCGAAGCCCTCATACCGGCCGCAGACCAGGGCGATCCGCGGCTCCAGAACCAGCTGGAGAGCCCTTTGCTGGTTGAAGATCCTGCCCTGGGGGGTCAGCAGGACGACCGGGCAGGCGGGCGGAGAGCCAAGGACGGATTCGACCGCCGCGAACAGCGGCTCCGGCTTCATCACCATGCCGCCGCCGCCGCCGTAGGGCATGTCGTCGGTCACGTGGTGGCGGTCGGTGGTGAAGCTGCGGATATCGTGCAGCGCCACCTCGACGAGACCGCTCGCCCTGGCGCGCTGCAGGATGCTGGTCTCCAGGTAGGGGTTGAAGGGCTCGGGGAAAAGGGTAAACACGTCGAAGCGCATATGCCCATTCTATTCTCAACCGCCGTGCCAGACAAGAGCTTTTCGCTCCCACCACCGGCGAAGGGGAGGGCCGCTTCGCCGCGCGGCTTGGGCTGCCGATGGGTCGTTCCCTGCTTGGTGCATCCCGGTTTACTGGCAGCTCCGATCCCCGGGGACAATATTTTCTTCACACCGCGTGAGGGGTGGGTGAGTTCGATGCGATGCGCCTTATTTGCTTGACAAACGTGGAAGAGATAATTATACTAAAAACCAGTAGAATACCGTAACGGGGAGCCCGGTGTTGCCGGGCTGAGATAAGGACCTGGAGTCCTTGACCCGCAGAACCTGATCCGGGTAATGCCGGCGGAGGGAGGAACGCAGATAACCAGACCAGCACCCTCCGCCAGGAGGGTTTTTTAATTGGCTGAATTTTCCCGCGCGGTCATCTTCGCCAACGGCGAGGTTGAAAACCTGGAGGCCGTCCGGCGCCTGCTGCGGCCGGACGATACCCGGATCGCGGCGGATGGGGGCCTGCGCCACCTGGAGCAGCTTGGTTTGGACCCGCACCTGCTGATCGGTGACCTGGACTCCGCATCCCCGGAAGCGGTGGACCGCCTGGTGAGCGCCGGAATCCCGGTGGAACGCTACCCGGTGGCGAAAGACGAAACCGACCTTGAGCTCGCCATCCTGCACGCGGCTAAGGCGGGGTACCGGGACGTCCTTATCGTCGGGGCGCTGGGGGGCCGGGTCGACCAGACCCTCGGCAACCTGTTCCTGCTCACCGACCCGCGCTTCGCCGGCCTGCGCCTCCGCCTGGACGACGGCTGCGATGAGGTCGCGCTCGTCCGGGATGAGATGGTCATCGACGGCGAGCCCGGCGACCGGGTCAGCCTCCTGCCTGCCGGGGGCGACGCGCAGGGGGTGACGACCAACCAGCTCGCGTTCCCGCTGGACGATGAGGCGCTCCTGCCTTACCGCACACGCGGGATCAGCAACCGGATGCTGGGGCGCCAGGCCAGGATCAGCCTGAGATCGGGAACCCTGTTCTGCATCCATACCCGCAACTCGATCTGCAATCCATCCTCCATCACTGGTAAAGGAGAAAGTCAATGAGTAAAGTTTTACGGTTCTTATCCATCGTCCTGCTGCTGTCGATGCTCGCCGCCTGCACCCAGGCACCGGCTGCCACGCAGGCGCCCGCCCAGCCCACTGCGCCCGCCGCTGCCAACCCGACCGCCGCGCCGACCGCGGCCCCGACTCTCGCGGCGACCGCAGCCGCTACCGCCCCCGCCAGCGCAACCGCGCCCGCTGCTCCCTCCGCGGCGCCAACCAGCGCGTCCACCGAGGCCATCCCCACGCCGGCGCTGGATGCGAACGCGCAAACCCTTACGGTAATGACCCACGACTCGTTCGCGGCCAGCCAGGGCGTGATCAATGCCTTTGAAACCTCCAACGACGTCAGGCTCACCTTTATCAAGAGCGGCGACGCCGGGGCGGCGCTGAACAAGGCGATCCTCTCCAAAGATGCGCCCCTGGGGGACGTCTTCTACGGGGTGGATAATACCTTCCTCTCCCGCGCGCTCCAGGCCGGCATTTACATCCCCTACAGCTCGCCCGCGCTGGCTTCCATCCCGGCCAATTTCAAGCTGGACCCGACCAACTCCGCTCTCCCCGTGGATTATGCCGACGTCTGCATCACCTACGATAAGGCATTCTTCTCCACCAAGAACCTCCCCGTGCCGCAGTCGCTCGAAGACCTGGCAAAACCCGAATACAAGGGCATGCTGGTGATGGAAAACCCGGCCACCTCCTCGCCCGGGCTCTCGTTTTTGCTGGCCACCATCGCCCACTTCGGCGCCGATCACTACCTGGACTACTGGAAGGAGCTCAAAGCGAACGGCGTATTGGTGGTGAACGATTGGGAAACCGCCTACTACACCAGCTTTTCCGGCTCCTCCGGCAAAGGCCCGCAGCCGATGGTCGTCTCTTACGGCAGCGACCCGGCGGCCGAGGTCGTCAACGCCGCCTCGCCCCTGGCGGAATCCCCGGTAGGCAGCATCACCAGCCCGGGTACCTGCTTCCGCCAGATCGAGTTCGTCGGGATCCTCAAGGGGACCAAAAAGCTCGCCCTGGCGCAAAAGTTTGTGGATTTCATGCTGAGCGTTCCTTTCCAGGAGGACATGCCGCTGCAGATGTACGTTTACCCGGTGAACCCGGCCGCGAAGCTGCCGGATGCGTTCCAGAAATTCGCCCAGATCCCGGCCGAGCCGGCCAGCCTGCCCCCGGACGAGATCACCAAAAACCGCGATGCCTGGATCCAGGCCTGGACCTCGGCGGTCCTTCATTGATCTGAGTGGTTCATTCCATTAAGAGGCCAGCCGGGGCATCTCGCCAGGCGCTGCTGCTCTGGCTGGCCCCGCTGGCTTTCCTCGCGCTGTTCTTCTTCTACCCGCTGCTGACGGTGTTCCGGCAGGGCTATATGGCGCTGCAGGGCAGCGTCTCCGCCCTGGACTGGCAGCAGGTCTGGCCGCCGCTGAGCTTTACCCTGTACCAGGCGCTCCTTTCGACCCTCCTGACCCTGGTGGTCGGGCTGCCCGGAGCGTACCTGTTCTCGCACTACGTTTTCCCGGGAAAGGAGCTGCTGCGCAGCCTGACGACCATCCCGTTTATCCTCCCGACGGTGGTGGTCGCGGCGGCATTTAACGCCCTGCTGGGACC
>JAJYJF010000266.1 GCA_021796375.1 Chloroflexota bacterium
GCTGCAGCGGCCCGTCGGTGACGAGCCCCAGGCCCTCGAGGAGGGCATGCGCCTCGGGCGAGAAGTTCTGCGGTTCCAGGTTAAGGATTTTGAGCTGCGGCATGCTTCCCTGCTTCTGGCTCACGGCAAAGAAGGATGAGAATCGAGGAGGGAGAGGAGAAACTCCCCGGTGCGCCGGCCGGCGCTGCCGTCGGTATAGGTGCATTCGTCGCGGATAAACTTGCGCTGCGATTCGCGGTCGACGTCCGGGCGCTCGAGGTAGCCGTCGATCGCCTGGCACAGCTCGGCCTCGTTCGTGGCCACCCGCCCGGCCTTCGCGTCCCGAAAGCGGGAGTGGGTCGGCCAGCCGCCGATCTCGGAGAGCGGCAGGGAAAACTTTCCGGGCGTGTTCCACCCGCCGGGCGCGTCGATGCAAACGCTGACGATCGGGCTCTCGTGGATGGCAGCTTCGACGACCATGGTCGAATAGACCGTCAGGAAGACGTCCGAATGGGCCATCATCGACGTTTTTTCCGGCATATCTTCGCCGGAATAATAGCCCAGCTCCCCGCCCAGCGGCACCGGCTCGACCAGGTGGACGTGTTTGCTCTCCCTGACGAGCTGCCGCACGCGGTTGGCCTCCTGCTCGAAGAGCGAGCCGGCCATAAAGTGATTGGGGTGCAGCCGGATGAGCAGCTGGGATGGCTTCGCCAGACGGTCCCCTTCCACCAGGCGCGCCAGCGCCTCGATGTTCTGGTAGTTGGGTGAAAACGTGACGAAGCTGCAGGCGTACGAGAGCAGGCGCCGCTGCGGGTCGAGACCGTGCAGGCGAAAATACTCCTCCCGCGGCATCAGCCACTGGCCGCGGAAGTAGCCGTCGTAAGAGGGGATGCCGCCGACGTTCACCCGCCCCGCATCCCAATCGTCACCGGCAACCAGCTCGTCCTTCTGGATTTGAGACCAGCAGGTGATCCAATCGACGGGGGCGCCGGACAGGCTGTACGAGGAGGGGTTATCCCACCCGACGATCACCGCGGCGGTTTTCACCCGGCGCTGGGCGGCCTGGCGCAGCAGGTAGCGGTCCAGCCGCCATCCGGGCGTGCTGGCGACCACCAGCTGTGGCTGGTAGCGGTCGAAATAGTCGCTGTACAGCTGCGGGGTGAAGCGGCGCTGCTCCGCGACCACCCGCTGGCGCAGGGCGCGGGAGCGGCGCAGCCCGCCGATCAGCGGCTTGACCAGCTGGAAGGCCAGCCTGCGCCGCGCGGAGGCCTCCGCTTCGACCTGCCGGACGTGGCTGGTCAGCGCCTCGACGTTGATGCGGTTGGACGCCCCAACCCGGCGCAGGAAATTCAGCCACCACTGCAGCGTGGGGCGGGTCTTTTCGGAGTAGGCGCGCGCCTCCTTGATCCGCAGCCCTTCGATGGTCAGGCCCGGGCGGCCGAAGCGCCGGGTAATCTGGTCGATCAGGCCGTCATCCGTCAGCAGGACCACCTCCACCCCGGCATCCAGCAGCGCCGGCACCACGTCGCTCTGCAGGAAATAGACGATCGCCAGGCCGTGATCGGCGCTGATCATCACCCGCGGAGGCGTCATGCGGGCCTCGCGGCTGGCAGGGACTTCCCGGCGAGGGGAGAGACCGCCGGCGCCGGGCCGGCGCCAGGGTACCGTGCCAGAGAAGCTGTTATCCAAGGGTTGCCTGCGATGTAAGGGTCCATCTGCCTTCCAGAAAACCACGCTCGGCGTGGGTTAGGTGTTGTACAGCCGGAATATCCAATCGTACGCGGCCAGCAGCGGCTTTTTCACCGCCGGGAACTCGAAGAACCGGCGCGCCGCCTTCCCCTGCCGGGCCGCCCGATCCGGGAGGCCGGCCTTCTTTCGCTCCTCGGGGGGGAGGGTGTTGCTCATGTTCTGGACGAGCGGCCTGCCCGTCATCAGGCGCAGCAGGCCGGCTTCGTTCACCCGGGTATCCAGCTGGCGCACCTGGCCCATCGGCCGGTCCATCTGGAAGGGCAGGAACTGCTGCAGCACCGATTTGTAAGCCACGAACTGCCAGTGGCTGGAGCCGGCGAAGGCCGGCACGCCCCGGTAGGTCAGCCGGAAATCGCGGGTCGCCTGGTAGCGCTCGCGGGCCGCTTCTTCGCTGTTGCCCAGGCTGAACTCGAACGAGCTGAAATCTTCCCAGTCGATGAAACAGCCCGTCTCCAGGTACACCCCGGGGGTGCGGGCAGCCCATTCCAGGGTGGCCGAGAACAGATCCTCCCGGGTGCGGAACGGCCGGCTGGTGACCATGCCCGCCCCGGGATAGGTCTCGAGGACGCGCAGGCTCTCGGAGAGCCATCCGGGGTAGTAGTAGATGTCGCTGTCCCCGTAGGCGATGATCTCCCCGGGCGCTCCGGAGAGGATGATGTTCCAGGCCCCGCCCTTGCCCAGGTTCTTATCGGCAAGCAGCAGGTACTGGATGGAACCCGCCCGCTCGAGGCCCAGCAGGTAGTCCTGGACTTCCGGGCAGCTGCCGTTGTCGAAAACCAGCAGGTCGTGCGGCAGGTCCGCGCCGGCCTGCAGGGTATCCAGCGAGAGCTTGAGGACGTCCAGCGTTTCGGCGTAAAAGCCGGAGAGGAACGGGATGTAGTTCAGAACGGCGACGGTGATCCGTTCCGGCCTGGCGACCTGGTTGGCGTATTTGGCAGGGTTCTGACCGATGCGCATAAAAAGTCCCTATGCGAAAGCGATTAATCTTACCATACCGGCTCCGGCTCCCTTGAAGATCGGGCCGCTCACCCCACGGCGGGGCGCTTGCGCAGCTTTTTCCGCCATTCGCCGTACGCCTTGACCGGATGAAAGGCGGCGAAGGCCAGCTCGCCCAGCGCCCACGAGTGGAGGCGCACCAGCGGGAACGTCTCGATGGAACGCAGCCGGTGCGCGGGGGTGTTCGGCAGCGGCTGCAGCGCCTCCCCCGCCAGCCGGCAGGAGGCGTCTTCCAGGTGGAAGATGGCCCGCTTGCCGCCCGCCAGGCGGACGTTCTCACCGGTCTCCGGGAGCCGGTAGTGCGGCTGGCCGCCGGGCAGGTGGCTGTAATCGTGGCTCTGGTGGATGATGCGCACGGCGGGGGTCGCATCGACGACCTCCCAGCCCTGCCAGCGGGCGAAGAAGATCATCCAGTTATCCCATCCGGCCCGGCCCACCGCCAGCGGGGGGATCCGGGTGAAGCAGCTCCGCGGGAAGATGAAGTAATCGCTGCCGGCGGGGGGATGCAGCCTGCCGTTCTTCCCCAGGTCGCCCAGCACCTGGTCCTGCCAGCCGGGGGCGAAGTCGATCGGGCTGGCGACGTCCAGGTCCCAGCGCTGGCCGACGACCAGGAAGCGCTCGCGCAGCTTGGAAACCCGGCGCGCCGCGCGGACGAAATCCGCGAAGAGGAGAATATCGGCGTTGACGTACGCCAGGAGCGGCGCATCCGATGCGCCGCGGGCCAGCTCAAAGATCGAGCTCACCAGCGGCGTTCCCTGGTCGTTGCGCTCCACCTGCGGGAGATGGCGCGCGCCCAGCGCGCGCGCGGCGTCCGCCAGGCCGGCCTCCTCCCCGACCAGGGTGACCTCCACCTCGGGACCGAGCTCCACCCACGAGCGGATCGCGTTGCGCTGGATCATCGCAATGTGCGGGTTGGTGAAGGGTTTGGGGGCAGTGAAGATGTTGATGAGCATCTAAAAGCATCCGCTGAGAGCGCTAAGAGGAGAAAGTCAACAGTTTATTACAGCCTTAGACTATCTGTGTTCATCCGTGTTCAACTGCGGTTAAATCTTCTTTCGTCAACATCTTGAAACGTCTTTTGCTTCACATCGGCATTGATCTCTGCCAGGCCGGGCTCGCGCTCGAAAAGCCGGAGCACCTCCGGGTAGGTGAAATCCTCGCGGCCGGCGAAGCGCGCGTAGACCGCGCGCGCGAGCTCCAGGTCCTCGGGGGTGTCCACCGTCCAGCGCAGCTTCCCGTAATCCGGTGAGCTCTCCACCAGCAGCACGCGGAAGCGCCCTTCTTTGTCGTACAGGTAGGGCATAACGTGCTCGCGCTCGAACGGCTCGGTGGCTTCCTTCCAGGCGCGCTCCAGCGCGGAGAACGCGCAGACCTCGGTGTCCAGCCCGATGGGGACCGTCCGGCCCCAGGGGAGGCGGTTGGCGGCGAAGTCGACCCCGGAGGAGAAAAACGCCTCCA
>JAJYJF010000267.1 GCA_021796375.1 Chloroflexota bacterium
GCACCCAGCGGGGAGTGATAGCGGCGGCGGCTAAACCCCAGCCGCTGCCACTGGTCGACGCGGGCCGGGTTCGTCGAGACGTATAAAAACGCGGATGTGGCGCTGACGGCGCATACCCCCGCCAGCCTGGGATCGGTCTGCATTTCACGGGCGGCCAGGCGCAGGGAGGCGATAAACTCGTGGTGGATCTGGTTGACCCACGCCAGGCCCGAACCGGATCCGTCCATGGGAGGGATGCGCGAATTCCACAGGTGGAGCTCCAAAACCGGCTCGCCGGCCGCCAGCATCCCATCCGGCAAGGACAGCGCCCGGCTGGCGCGGGTGGTGCGAAGCCGCAGGATGCAGCGCGGGTCGTCGGTAAAGGAGTAGACCCGCAGGGCCCAGCTCAAGAATCCATCGAAACGGGCGATGACCCAGCGGAGCGGCGAGGTCAATTCTTCGGTCCCCCAACGAGGAGGATTCCGAGCAGGATGAGCAGGGTGCCGGCCCACTTGATCGGGGTGACCGGCTCGTCGAACAGCATCCGGGCGGCGAAAATCTGGACCCCGATCACCGTGAGCCCCATCGTCAGCGGGATGGCGACGTACAAAGGGATGATCCGCAGCATGAAGGTCAGGGTGATGACGGTCACCAGCCCGGCCAGATTGCCGACAATTTGCCAGATCCAGAAACCCTGCACCGTCTGGCTGCCGGCCGAAACTTTAAAGCTGGCATTTGCCAGGACATTGAAAAAAAGGTTGCTCAGGACCAAAATCGTGATGGTAGCCAGGGATTTCTGGGATAATGTTTGAACCCGGGCTAATAGCGTAAGAGGGTCCAATGTCGACATTCGACCTCCAATCGATTCTGGCACGATCCCCCCATTTCCTACTATTATAGTGATAATCGACGATTCGGGGCAATTCTCTCTGGGTAGCAATGCGGGTATACTCATTAGAAGAGCCAAGGGGGTGGCGCTTTTCACCCGGACCGGGGAGAAAGTTTATGCCTGAAATCGCTCGTTTCAACCCCTACCGCCCGCACCCGCGGCACGGCCTGTCTCCGGGCAGCGCCCCGCGCCGCCGGTTTTGGCGGCCGGAGATTTCCGGATGAGCCGGGTTCTGGATTGCCCAGAAATCCAGACCGAAGGTAAAATTTAAAACAGAACTATCCGCCCGAGGGCCCCGTCATTCTTCGTTGGATGGGCGCAGCTGCCAGGAGGCAAGGGTCGTCCTATCTCGCGCCCATCCATTGACCAGTGAAGAGGCACAGGCGGGTGAAACCACGTCGAAGCGGCACTCCACCCGCGGGCCGGGATCCGCGGGCGGTTATCCAGTACGAGGGAGGTAAAAATGCAGAAAGTTCGCATGAGCAAGGGTAAATTTGATGGCATCAACGCGGTGGCAAATTCCAGGGGTGTGATCGCCGCCCTGGCGATCGATCAGCGCGGATCGCTGCAGAAGGCCATCACCAAGGCGAAAGGCAGTCCGGCCACCGGCGCGGAGCTTTCCGAGTTCAAGACGCTCATCTCCGAGGTGCTCACCCCGTACGCCAGCGCCATCCTGCTGGACCCGGAGTTCGGCCTGGAAGCGGTCAAGAGCCGGGCGAAGGGCACCGGCGTGTTCCTGGCCTACGAGAAGACCGGCTACGACGCCTCCGTCAGGGGGCGCTTGCCGGACCTGCTGGCGGAGTGGTCCGTGCGCCGGCTGCAGGCCGCGGGTGCGAACGTGATCAAGCTGCTGCTCTACTACGATCCCGATGACGACCCGAAGATCAACACGGTCAAACAGGCTTTCCTGGAGCGGGTTGGGGCGGAGTGCCGCGCCAACGACATCCCGCTGTTCCTCGAGCCGATCTGCTACAGCGACGAGATCGGCGATGAGAAGGGGATCGAGTTCGCCCGGGTCAAGCCGTCCAAGGTGACCCGGTACATGGACGAGTTTTCGAAGCCGCAGTACGGGGTGGACGTGCTCAAGGTGGAGGTGCCGGTCAACATGCGCTTCGTGCAGGGCACGCGCGCCAACCCCGATAACCAGACGGCCTACACCCGCGAGGAGGCGCGCGAGCTGTTCCGCAGCGCGGCGGCCGCGACGCGCGTGCCGTTCATCTACCTGAGCGCCGGCGTTTCGGATGAGGTCTTCCGCGAGACGCTCGAGCTGGCGGCCGAGGCGGGCACGCCGTTCTCCGGGGTGCTGTGCGGCCGGGCGACCTGGCAGGATGGGGTGCCGGATTACGCCAGGGGCGGTCCGGATGCCGGGCGGGCCTGGCTGGCCGAACGGGGGGTCGAGAACATCCAGGCGCTGAACTTGGTGCTGTCCAAGGGCGCCAAGCCGTGGTGGGACTTCTACGGCGGCAAAGAGAACATCGAGGTTGTCTCGTAGCCGGGGCCTCGCGCCAGCCCCGGATTTCTTCTTTGGGATGGCTTTAATCAGCCATTCTGGGATCAAAAACCATTGACGGGGTATCCATTTTCGGCCTATCCGCCTGACCCCCTTTCCGCAGATCAAGTACCCCCAGGCGGCCGTTTTGGGGCGGGAAGGGGGAAATAACCAGAGGGTGGGGGGACCGACTGGTCACCCCACCCTCTGGGAAGATCTTCCCCGTCCCCAGCCGGGAAGAGGCTATCCGCAGATGAAGGCTGGGGGCGGGGTTGGGATGGGGGCCATTATTCAAAAACGATTTCAGTTATGGCATTGAACGGTTTGAAAGTCGAGATCCTTTGTCAATTGGGAATGATGTTTCATTAGGAGGAAAACATGCCTCAGCTAACCCATTTCCCTGCCTGGCAGGCGCTCGGCGACCACCAGCGCCAGATCGCCGGCACCCAGATGCGCGACCTGTTCGCCCGCGACCCGGGCCGGTTCGAGCGCTTTTCGCTGCGTCTGGGAGACATCCTGTTCGATTATTCCAAGAACCTCATCACCGCCGAGACGCTCTCGCTGCTGCTCGACCTGGCGGGCCAGGCCGGCCTGCAGGGTAAAATCGCGGCCATGTTCAGCGGGCAGAAGATCAACACCACCGAAGACCGGGCCGTGCTGCACGTGGCGCTCCGCAACCGCTCCAACCAGCCCATCCGCGTGGACGGCGAGGACGTGATGCCGGAGGTCAACCGGGTGCTGGCGAAGATGCGCGCCTTCAGCGAAAAGGTGCGCGGCGGGGAATGGAAGGGCTACACCGGCAAAGCCATCACCGACGTGATCAATATCGGCATCGGCGGCTCGGACCTGGGACCGAAGATGGCCTGCGAGGCACTCAAGCCGTACGGAAAGCCCGGCCTGCGGGTGCATTTCGTCTCCAATGTCGACAGCACCGACCTGGTCGAGACCCTCAAGCAGGTCAGCCCGGAGACCGCGCTCTTCCTGGTCGCCTCGAAGACGTTCACCACCCAGGAGACGATGACCAACGCCCACTCCGCGCGCGAGTGGCTGCTGGCGGCGGCCAAAGACCCGGCGGCGGTGGCGCGCCACTTCGCGGCCATGTCCACCAACACCGAGGCGGTGGAGAAGTTCGGCATCGACACGGCGAACATGTTCGAGTTCTGGGATTGGGTCGGCGGGCGCTACTCGCTCTGGTCGGCGATCGGCCTTTCCATCGCCCTGTTCATCGGGATGGACCGCTTCGAGGAGCTGCTCGGCGGCGCGCACCGGGTGGACGAGCATTTCCGGTCGGCGCCGTTCGAGCGCAACATCCCGGTCATCATGGGGCTGCTCGGCATCTGGTACAACAACTTCTTCGGCGCCCAGACGCACGCCATCCTCCCCTACGACCAGTACCTGCTCTACTTCCCGGCCTACTTCCAGCAGGGGGATATGGAGAGCAACGGCAAGAGCGTCACCCGGAGCGGCGAGCCGGTGGACTACTCCACCGGGCCGATCATCTGGGGGCAGCCCGGCACCAACGGCCAGCACGCCTTCTACCAGCTCATCCACCAGGGGACCCGGCTGGTGCCGTGCGATTTTCTGGCCGCCGCCCGCAGTCACAACCCGCTGGGCGATCATCAGGCCATCCTGGTCTCGAACTACTTCGCCCAGACGGAGGCGCTGATGCGCGGGCGGACCCCCGAGGAGGCTCGCCGCGACCTGGCCGCCGAAGGCTACAGCGGCTCCCGGCTGGAGCTGCTCGCCGCCGCGAAAACTTTCCCGGGCAACCGGCCGACCAACTCCTTCCTGTACCCCGAGCTGACGCCGGAGGTTTTGG
>JAJYJF010000268.1 GCA_021796375.1 Chloroflexota bacterium
ACCTTGAACGAGAAACGAATTCAGCAGGTACTTGATATCGAGAAACAAGCCCTATCCACCCGGGATGCGGCCATCCATGAGGCCGAGCAGCTCCCATCCCGGGCCGAACAAGAAACCCAGGCGCTCATCGAAAAATCGCGCGCGCAAGCTGAGGAAGAAGCTCGCCAGCTGGTTGCCAATGCTCATGCGGAGGAAGAAACTCGCCGCATCATGGAGCAGGCGCAGGATAACATCCAGAAGACCGACAGCCAGGCGAAAAGCAATTTTGACCGGGCTGTGGCCTACACGCTGAACCAGGTGCTGGGCAGGGAGTAGCCAGGGATGGCCGGAGGTGGAGCAAACGACTACGCAGCGATCAACGCCCGAGTCCGCGTAAAGTATTCAACCCTCCTCTCCACCCAGGACTACGCCGCCCTGAGTGAAGCCGCAGATTTCAACAGCCTGATCGTCATTCTGAAACACACCCCGTATGGTCCGTATCTTGAAAAGGTGAAGGATAAAGATCTCACGCCCCGCAGGGTGATTTTTGAGATCAAACGCCGCCTGGCGGATGCGTACCAGTCGATCATCCTCACCGCGCCGCAAAATGCGCGCCCCTTGATGACCGAGCTTTACCGGTTCTTCGAGGTGGATAACCTGAAAGCCATCCTGCGGGGGATTATCCTGGGGGCCACCTGGGACAGGATCCGCTACGTCTTCTTCCCATTCGGCTCGCTGACGGTTCTACCCGCCCAGGCGATGGTCGAGGCAAGCAACATCGGCGCGGCGGTCGAGATGCTGCGCGGCACCCCCTATTACGAGACGCTTTCCCAGGCCATGCGCCGCTACAACGCCGAGCAAAGCCTGTTCCCGCTCGAGGTGGCTCTCGACCTGGCCTACTGGCGCCGCCTCTGGGAACAAATTGCCCTCCTGCAGGGCGAAGACCGGACCCAGGCGGTCAAAATCATCGGCGCGCTGGTGGATATGAACAACCTGATGTGGGCGATCCGCTACAAGGTATATCACCAGCTCTCCGAAGAGGAGCTGATTAATTACACGCTCCCCTTTGGCTACCGGGTCCGCGACGAAGATATTCGATCGATCGCCGCGGGCGTGGATATCGCCCAGGTGGTCGAACGGATTTACCCGAAGCTCCCGGATGTCGAAGAGATCCTCCGCGACCCGCGCAAAGGGCTGCCCGAGCTGGAGACCTTGCTGCAGCGCCGGCTGGCTCAGCAGTGCAATAATGCTTTCGTGGGCAATCCCTTCCTGATTGGCATCCCGCTGGCTTTCCTGATCTTATGCCAGCTGGAAATTCAGGATCTGACGGTGCTCATCGAAGCCAAATCCACCAACGTACCCAGCGAAGCGTTCCGGCCTTATCTGCTGGTCGGGACCTCCGCCGGGATCTGATCTTTCGTTTACTGGAGATGCCATGTTTCATCCCGAACCGATGATTGAGGTTGAGATGATTGTCCCTGAAAAGGACATCTTAGCTGTGACCAGGGTCATCAGCGGCCAGGGGGTTTTTCAGCTGACCGATGACAGCCAGCTGAACAGCGGCAAGGAATCCAAAAACGCCGAGGCCTGGCAGGAAAAAGCGGCCGGCTTTGCCGGGCTCGAGCGCCGGATCCAGACCATGCTGCAGACCCTGGGCGCCGGCGAGGGCCAGCCTCCCTCCGGCGAGCCAGAAACCATGGTCGATCTGGACCAGATGCGCCAGGAAGTTGAGAAGTACGAACCGGACGTGCGGAAGGCCAGCGACCAGATCGGCGGCGATAACAAGCGCATTGAGCAGATGGAAGCCGTCCAGCGCCAGCTCGAACCCATCGCGGGGATCGATGTCGACGTCAGCGGGCTGCGCCGCGCGCATTACACCTACATGGTGCTGGGAAGCATGCCGGCAGCCAACATCCAGCGCCTGGAGACGAGCCTCTCGCGGGTCCCGCACATCTTTTTACCCCTGCGCCAGGATAAGCAAACCGCGGTCGTCTGGCTGGCCGGGTCCGAGAGCAACGCGGATATCCTCGAGCGGGCCATGCGCAGCGCCTACATTAACCCCCTCGCGCTGCCGGAGGGCTACAACGGCACCCCCACCGAGATTATCCAGAACCTGCAGGCCAATATTGAAGCTGCCCGCGCCGATATCGCCACCCAAAGACAGGCGCTCGCCAGCCTCCGCGGCGCCCTGGAACAGCCCCTCCAGGCGCTCCTGTGGCAGGTGCGCACCAGCCGGCTGCTGGTCGACGCCATCGTCCACTCCGGAAAGCTCCGCTACACCTACATCGTAGTGGGCTGGATCCCGGTGGCTCGCTTCGAGCGTTTCAAACAGCGCGTCAAGCAGGTCTCCAAAGAGACGCTGGTCGAGAGCTTCCCCGTCGACCGCAACCGCCCCGCCGAGGACGTGCCGGTTTCGCTGCATCACGCGCGCCTGCTGGGACCGTTCCAGAGCCTGGTGACCACTTTTGGCCGCCCGCGCTACAACGAGGTGGATCCGACCTGGGTGATGGCGATTATGTTCCCGCTGCTGTACGGCGCCATGTTCGGGGACGCCGGTCAGGGGCTGGTCATGGTGCTGGGCGGCTGGCTGCTGACCAGCCGCAAGGTGAAAGCGCTGCGCGGCCTGGCTGGCCTGGGAGGGCTGGTCATTGCCTGCGGCACCAGCGCCACCATCTTTGGGCTGCTGTATGGGAGCTTTTTCGGCTTCGAGACGGTAATTCCCGCCCTGTGGATGCGCCCGATCGATAACATCATGACGATCCTCATCATATCGATCGTCGCCGGGGTTGTCCTGCTCAGCCTGGGCTTCCTGATCGGCCTGTACAACGCGTTCGTCGCCCGCGACTGGGCGCGCTTCTTCTTCGATCACAACGGCCTGGTCGGGATGGTGCTGTACTATTCGCTGCTGGGCCTGGCTGCCGGCCTGCTGCTGGGCAGCAAGATGCCCGTCCCGTCGATCGTTTTCACCATCGGCGCCATCATCTCCGCCCTGATCGTCGCCTTCTCCGAGGTCTTCATCCGCCTGATGGAAGGCGAGCGGCCGCTGATCGAGGAAAGCCTCTCCACCTACCCGATCCAGATCTTCTTCGAGCTGTTCGAAACGGTGATCGGCTTCCTGAGCAACACGCTTTCGTACATTCGGGTGGGCGCGTTCGCCGTCGCGCATGCCGGCTTGAGCCTGGCGTTCTTCAACCTGGCCTCGCTGGCGGGCCCGGCGGGCAGCGTGGGCTACTGGATCGTGCTGGTCATCGGCAACATCTTCATCGTCGGTTTCGAAGGCTTCATCGTCGCCATTCAGACCATGCGTCTTTCGTACTACGAGTTCTTCACCAAGTTCTTCACCGGCGGGGGGAAGACGTACGAGCCGCTCACGCTCAACCCGTCCAAACAGGAATCGTGAAGCGGCTTTCCCGGCGAGTGGCGCGCGGCGCCGGGCCTTTAAAAAAGGAAACACATCCACAAATCATTCAAGTGTGGGAAAACAAACAATTCAAGGAGAGAAACAAATGGCAGCAATCGTGGCAGTTCTCGTGGGGATGGTTCCCGTCATTCCAGCCGTCATTTACTTTATCTACACCCGCAAAAGGAGCCTGACCGGGGCAACGCGAGGCTTGATTTTAGGGCTCAACGGATTCAATGCGATCCTGCTGCTGATGGCGATCGGCCTGTCGGTTGTCTGGCTGCTGTCGCCTTCCACCGCCAGCGCCGCCGGGATCCTGGCCCAAACCGCGCCGGCAAAGGACCCGTACGCCTCGCTAGCCGCGGGGATCTCGACCGGTCTGGCGGCGGTTGGCGCAGGCGTAGCCGTGAGCGGCACCGGCGCCGCGGCCGTGGGGGTGATTGCCGAAAAACCCGAGTTCTTTGGCCGGTCGCTGATCTTCGTCGGCCTGGGCGAAGGCATCGCCATTTACGGCTTGATCATCGCCTTCCTCGTGCTGAACCGCTAATATACGATGAAAGTCGAGGTGATCGGCAATCCGGAAGCGGTGATGGGTTTCTCCCTGTCCGGTGTTGACGGCCAGGTGGCAACCAACGCCGCCGAGGCGAACCAGGCGCTGGACGATGCCTTATCTGCCAAAGATATCGGGGTGATCCTGGTCACGCAAGACGTAGCCGGCTTAATCGAGCCCAGGATGGAGACCCTCAAGCTGCGCAGCACCGTCCCGCTGGTGGTCGAGATCCCCGGTCCAGAGGGA